>JBGSKP010000115.1:0-3548 GCA_041741175.1 Thiocapsa sp.
CGATCGCGCCTCGTCCCGAAATCGTGCCACGACGGGTCCGGGAGGCCATGACCGAGCCGGAGACGCTGTCGCTCGCCGATCTGAAGCGAGGCCAAAAGCCGGTTCCCGAGGCGGCGCCGCGGATCAAAGCGACCCCGCGTCCAGTCACCCGAGCGGTTCCGGTCAGCGAGTCCAGCCTTCCTCCGCTGGAGCTGCTGGATGCGCCGCGCCCAAGCGGTCGCGCTTATTCGGACGTTCAGATCGAGGATCTGTCGCGTCAGGTCGAGATCAAGCTACGCGACTTCGGGGTGGAGGTTCAGGTCGTGGCCGTCTATCCCGGCCCGGTGGTCACCCTGTTCGAGCTTGAGCTTGCACCCGGCATCAAGGTGAGCAAGATCACCGGACTGGCGAAGGACCTGGCCCGTGCACTCTCGACGATCAGTGTGCGCGTGGTGGAGGTGATCCCGGGCAAATCGGTGATCGGGATCGAGATCCCCAATCAGCAGCGCGAGACGGTGTTCCTGCGTCAGACCTTCGGCTCGGCTACCTATCAGGACGCCAGGTCACCGCTCACCCTGGGGCTGGGAAGCGACATTTCCGGTCTGCCGGTGGTCGTGGACCTGGCGAAGATGCCACATGTCCTCATCGCCGGAACGACCGGCTCCGGCAAATCGGTGGCCATCAATGCCATGATCCTCAGCCTGCTCTATAAGGCCGGCCCGCAGGACGTGCGCCTGATCATGGTTGACCCCAAGATGCTGGAGCTCTCCGTCTACGAGGGCATTCCGCATCTGCTCACGCCCGTCGTCACCGACATGAAGGAGGCGGCCAACGCGCTGCGCTGGTGTGTCGGCGAGATGGAGCGCCGCTATCGCCTAATGGCGAAGCTCGGGGTGCGCAACATCGGGGGCTACAATCGCCAGATCGCCGATGCCGCGGCCATCGGCCAGACGATTCCGGATCCCACCATGAGCGCCGAGTTTGCCGCCGAGCAGGGTGTCGAGGTGCCGGCCCTGGGCCATCTGCCTTACATCGTTGTCATCATCGATGAGCTGGCCGACATGATGATGGTCGTCGGCAAGAAGGTCGAAGAGCTGATCGCGCGTCTAGCGCAGAAGGCACGTGCCTCCGGCATTCACCTCCTGCTTGCCACCCAACGGCCGTCGGTGGATGTGCTGACCGGCCTTATCAAGGCCAACATCCCGACCCGAATCGCCTTTCAGGTATCGTCGCGGATCGATTCGCGCACCGTCCTTGATCAGATGGGCGCCGAGCAGCTGCTCGGCAACGGCGACATGCTCTATCTGCCGCCTGGGGGGAACATCCCGCAGCGTGTGCATGGCGCCTTCGTGGATGATCACGAGGTGCATCGGATCGTCGAGTACCTCAAGCAATTCGGCTCACCCGACTACCTCCAGGATGTGCTGCGCGAGCCAACCGAGTCGCTCCCCGGCATCGATCCCGAACCGCGTGGCGACATGGAAAATACGGACCCCCTGTTCGACGAGGCGGTGCAGATTGTTGTCGAGAGCCGGCGCGCCTCCATATCCGGGGTACAACGGCGTTTGAAGATCGGCTACAACCGAGCCGCGCGCATGATCGAAGAGATGGAGCGCATCGGAATCGTGGGTCCAGCCGAAACCAACGGCAACCGCGAGGTCTTGGCGCCACCACCCCCCGAGGATTGATGTCGTGATGTCAGCTGTTGTTTTCGGCGCAGGCCGCCCCGCGCAACGCGGAGTCCTTAATCGCACCAAGCCTGCCTGGTCTGTCAAGACCCTGGGCAGGGTCGTGCTCATGTCCCTGCTGGGCCTGCTCCTGGCAGGAATCGCCGTCTCCGACGACGACGGCTCCAAGCGGGTAAACGACTATCTTGCCGGGCTCAACAGCTTGCGCGCACAGTTCGAGCAGTTCACCTTCAACGCTGAGCGGACGCGGATGATCGAGTCACGCGGAACGCTTTATTTGCAGCGGCCCGGACGTTTCCGCTGGGAATACGACGCACCGAACCGGCAGGTGATCATCGCCGACGGCAAGCGGGTTTACCTGCACGATCTGGAGCTCAAGCAAGTCTCGCATCAGAGCCAGAGCCAGGCGCTGAGTGGCACACCGGCCCTGCTGCTGGCCGACGGCGGTCCGATTGGGAGCCATTTCACGGCCTCGGTCCTCCCGAGCACCGATGGTCGCGACTGGGTCGAGCTGATTCCCAAGGCACAGGATACCGACGTGCTGCGGATCGAGCTGGGGTTCGGCAAGGACCAGCTGGAGAGTCTGATCATGGAAGACAGCTTCGGTCAGACGACGCGGTTGAACTTCTCGGGCGCGCAGCGCAACACCGAGCTGAGCCCCGATCTGTTCAAGATGGACCAGCGTGCGACGGATGATTTTCTGTCCTTCGACTGAAGCGCGCTCTGCGTGTCAGGTGCTGTTCGAGTGTGGAATCGGCCTCGACAGGCGCTAACGGACGCCGGTGGGGCGCGCTTCAGGAATCGATATTTTTGGTGCCTGGATCGCCTTCGGCCGAGTGTCTTTTGAATCGGCCGGGCTTTGTGTCCTGAGCCCCATCCTTGATACTCGGATCAGTGACACTCGGATCAGTCGACCTAGTTAGCCAACTTGGGATCAAACACTTAAGGCGTTGATGGCATGACCGCTTCCAAGTCGGATGCGCCGCTTGCCGAGCGGATGCGTCCGACAACACTCGACGGCTTTTTCGGGCAGCAGCATTTGCTTGCGCCGGGTAAGCCGCTGCGTCAGGCGATCGAATCCGGGCAGCTCCACTCGATGATCTTCTGGGGTCCGCCGGGATCGGGTAAGACCACGCTGGCGCGGCTGATCTCGCAGGTCTCGGGTGTGCGTTTTCTCAGCCTGTCGGCGGTGCTGGCGGGCGTGAAAGATATCCGTGATGCCGTCGCCGCGGCGCGCGCGGTGCGCGATCAGGAGCAGCGGCAGACCCTGCTCTTCATCGACGAGGTGCATCGCTTCAATAAGTCCCAGCAGGACGCCTTCCTGCCGCATGTCGAAGACGGTACCCTGACCTTTATCGGGGCCACGACCGAAAACCCCTCGTTCGCACTGAACAATGCGCTCCTGTCGCGGGCGCGTGTCTATGTGCTGCACGCACTGGACGCCGAGGATCTCGCGCGCGTCCTGGGGCGTGCACTGACCGATTCGGTACAGGGGCTCGGCGAACGGGCACTGCGACTGTCCGAGGAGACCATCCGGCTTCTGGCCGGCAGCGCCGACGGCGATGCCCGCCGCGCGCTCAACCTGCTCGAGCTGGCGGCCCGGATGACCGCGGGTGAGGAGATCACCCCAGGGACCGTTGCCGAGGTCATCGCCGGCAGTGTGCGGCGTTTCGATAAGGGCGGCGACATTTTCTACGATCAGATCTCGGCGTTACACAAGTCCGTGCGCGGCTCGGACCCAAACGCTGCGCTCTACTGGCTGGCGCGGATGATCGACGGCGGCTGTGATCCGCTCTATGTGGCCCGGCGCCTGGTGCGCATGGCCAGCGAGGACATCGGCAATGCCGACCCACGCGCGCTGGACCTGGCGCTCAATGCCTG
>JBGSKP010000116.1:0-1514 GCA_041741175.1 Thiocapsa sp.
GGGCGCGCCCTTCCCAGGCGCCCATGCCGACCTCGATCAACTGGGGATCCACAACGAGCGGCAGACCATGGCGCCCGGCGAGATCTGCCGCAAAGACCCGACAGCGCGACATCGGAGAGCTGATGATCTGATCCCACGGCGCCGTCACGCCGAGCGCCTCGGTCATTTGCGACCAGCCCAAGACGCTGAGCGGATCATCGGTGCCGTTGCCGCGATAGCGCGCCCCGCCGACGGGCTCGCCGTGACGAATCAAATCGACCAGGATCTCGGACATAAGCTGACTCGGTTGGTGGATCGGGTGGATGACGCAGCAGCGTAGCGGCCCGCTGCCGAAGGCGTTAGAGTGTCGTCGATATCAATACAAGGCAATCGCTATGGGCAACAAGATTTACGAAGGCATCGACAAGCAGGAAGGCGGCGCCATGACGCCGACCGCCAACATCATCCGCGACGCCTGGGTGTTCGGCATCATCCCGGAGGAGCAGACCTGCGCGGGCTGGACGATTCAAGGCATCGAGGACCTTTACGACAAGGTCACCGAGGCATGGCGGCCCTACGGTCATCTCGCCTCAAAGCTGCCGCCGGAGCTGCGTGAACGGCACGAGCGGATCTATTCGCTAGCGATCGAACGGGCGCGGGCTGCCGGCTGGAACCCGGAGTTGGGCGACAGTGACTGAGGCTTTGGATTAAGAGTGGGCGACCGGGCGATTCGACGACCGGACAATCCTGGGCGAGCATTCCCCACAGGGATCCGCGAGGTGTCCTGACATGGCCGACTATGTGATCCGCGAGACCTTCTTTCGGCCCGATCAAGAGGTCGCGCGCGAGCAGACGCGTCTGCCGGCCGCGCTCTACAACGGCCTTCACCTGCTGCTGACACGCAGTGCGCGCGAGGCCGTCTTCGTCCCGATCCGCTCCATGCAATATCAGGCGGTCGTCGATCGACAGGAGGTGGTCTTCATCGACAGCCACGGCGGGTACGCGTATCAGGACGGCGAGGGCGGACGCTTGATCCGCATCGCCTGGCGACCGGCACTCGGGCGCGCCTCGCTCTCCGAGCCGGTCCCCTGCGAGGTGGTCTATTACTTTGACGGCCTGAAAGACACTCAGACGCGACTGCTTGGCGAGATCCAGGGGGCGATCAGGCAACTGCTCGAGCGTCAGCGCAGCGCAGCCGGCCCGACTCCAGCACCGCGGATCCTATCGTTCAGGCAGCCTGGTTAGCCCGGTCGCTCGCCGATGTCCGGGGTGACCCGGCCCAGCGAGAACCCAGCGAGGGCCCGGCAACGACCCGTCACGATCAATTCCGCCCGAAGATGTCCTTGAGCAACTGCATCGTGGTCTGACGCCCCAGCTCGCCGATCGCCGTCGTCAGCGGGATCTCCTTGGGGCAGACCCGCACGCAGTTTTGCGCATTGCCGCAATCGCTCAAACCGCCGTCGGCCATGATGGCGTGCAGACGCTCAGTCTTGTCGTAACGCCCGGTCGGATGGGCGTTCATCAGCCGCGCCTGC
>JBGSKP010000117.1:0-3093 GCA_041741175.1 Thiocapsa sp.
TCTGATCTGATCTGTGCTTGATTCACGCCTGCGTCTTAACGTCGACTTCACAATGGTCTTCAGCCACTCGGGGTCGTGCATTAACGGACCGTTTTGGATCGTAACCAGCCTATCTGCAGCGTGAGCGTCAGCGACCGCAATGCGTCCAGAACGGTCGCTCGCGACGACGCGCGGAGCGGCAGGTCTGGGTCGTAAGCACGCGCCCGGACTCAGGATCGTGGGTGACCGGAATGCGCGTCGAGCAGATAGAGACGGATCCTTTGTTCTTTGGCAGATTTGGTAACATCGAAGCAACATGGTCGACTGGCAGCGCATCACCGGCTTCGAGTGGGATGCGGCCAACGCCCGCAAGAGCGAGGACAAGCGCGGCGTCAGCCAAGCAGAGGCCGAGCAGGTGTTCTTCAACCAGCCGTTGTTGCTGTTGGACGACCTGATGCACAGCGACGATGAGCCGCGCATCCATGCCCTCGGCATGACCGATGCCGGCCGGCGACTGCACGTCACCTTCACTGCGCGACTCGGGCTGCCGATTGCGCGAGATCTCGGCGCGAGACATGCTCCGGAAAGAACGAGGGGTCTATGAGCAAGTCCATGAAGCCGATTCCTGACTTTGCCGACGAGGCCGAAGAGCGCGCCTTTTGGGAGACGAACGACTCCACGGATTACCTGGACTGGGGCAAAGCCAGACCGGCGCGTCTCCCCAACCTCAAGCCCACCACCAAGACCATCTTACTGCGTCTCCCGATCGCTCTGCTGGACTCGATCCGCCGATCGGTTCGTCGTGGCGGATATGGCGCTCGCAGGGCGCGTGCATGATCCCGACACCGATCTGGGGCACCCTGCTGGAGAAGGCGGCAACGGACAACGGCTTCGACTTAGAGGAGGCGCCGGAGGGGGAATGGATTCCCTTCGCGAGCAGTCAGACCAGCCTGCGCATCTGGCTCTGCGTCCTGGACGGCTCGCTTTACGGGGTTGCCCTTTCTCGCCGGGAGATCTGCCGGGCCCTGTCCGATCCGGGAGCACCCTGGACGGACCCGTTGCCGCCGGGCGCCTGTGCTGAGCTTCGCCTGGGCGACGTGGCGTCGCTTCACCGCCTGATCCGGCGCGCCTTTCAATTGTCGCGGGCGCTCCCGGATGCGCCGCTACAGGCGTTCCTCCAGCGGACGGCGTCGCTGCCGAGAACGACGGAGGCGGAGCGACTGGTCGTCCAACGCGTGGGTCAGGATCTGTTCCGCCAGGGCCTGATCGATTATTGGGATGGCCTCTGCGCAGTAACCGGACTAGCCATACCCGAGCTCCTGCGCGCGAGTCACATCAAGCCTTGGGCGGACTGCAGCACCGACGCCGAGCGCCTGGACGTGTTCAACGGCCTGCTGCTTGCCCCCCAGCTCGACGCCGCCTTCGACCGCGGGTTCATGACCATCGACGATGCCGGCCGGGTCATCGTCTCGGACCTGCTCGATCCGACCCCAAGGCAGGTCCTGGGGCTCGACAAGCCGCTTCGGGTGCACCGGCTCGACGACAAGCATCGGGCCTTTCTGGTGAGGCACCGGGAGCACGTCTTTGTCGCGTCGGGGTCAGACCGATCTTGAGTTCCTGTTGGCCGGTCGCCGGCTATTCGTTTGCTGACAGGCGCAGTCAGCCTATGGTCAGCACCCCTGCGTTACCTTGCACCCAAGGTCGCGATTCCTCGCGGCCAAACCCCTTCAAGGCAACAGCCGGAGCGCGAACCGTGAACACCTCTTCAATCCAGTATCCCGCAAAGACGAGCGCGATCGGCATCATGCGGACTCGAAGTGGTCTCACGGCCAGGGGTATCCGTAACCCATCCATTCGGCAGCGGCCGACGTTCGTTGCACGCCGCGCCGTCGAGCCGACGGTGTCGATCGAGGAGACAATCGCGCGTTACCTGGCCGATCAGCCCCCGCAGCTCTATCGCAGCGGCGCCTGATCGTCGCGTCCGGGACTAGGGCAGCGCCGCCTTGGGGAACACCGCCTCCTTGATCTGCGCCGCGGTCAATGCGGGCGCACATTCCAAAATGAAGCGCACGGCATAGTCACGCAGATAGTGACCGCGTCGCAGACCCAGACGGGCGGTATTGACCTCGAACATGTCCGGGGTGTCGAGCAGGCACAGGCCCACGTCGCGGGCGGGGTTGAAGGCCATCGCGGCGATGATGCCGACGCCCAGCCCCAGCTCCACGTAGGCCTTGATGACATCGGCGTCGAGCGCGGACATGACGATGTCCGGGGCGACGCCGGCTCGGGCGAAGGCGGCATCGATACGCGCACGCCCCGTGTTTCCCGGGTAGTAGGTAATGATCGGATAGTCCGCAATCGCGCTTAGGGTCAGGGGCGAGACGCCGGCCAGCGGATGGGTGGTCGGGACGATCACCGCATGCCGCCAGCGGTAGTAGGGGAAGCTGACCAGATCCTCTTCGCTCCCGAGCGCCTCGGTGGCGATCCCGATGTCCACCTCACCGTCGCGCAACAAGCTGACGATCTCCCCCGGCCCGCACTCGTGGAGCTCCAGATAGACCTTCGGGAACGCCTGCTTGAACCGGGTCACCACGGCCGGCAAGGCATAACGGGCCTGGGTGTGGGTCGTCGCGATGGCCAGATGCCCGGTATCCTGCTGCGCGAATTGCTCGCCGAGATGCTTCATGTTCTGGGTGTCGATCAGGATGCGCTCGACGATCGGCAGCAGCTCTTTGCCGGGCTCCGTCAACCCGAGCAACCGCTTGCCGCGGCGCACGAACAGCTCCATGCCGAGCTCGTCCTCCAGATCCTTGATGTGTTTGGAGACACCGGATTGAGCGGTGTAGAGCGCGTTCGCGACTTCGGTCAGGTTGAAGTTGCGCCGCACCGTCTCGCGGACGATCCGCAGTTGTTGGAGGTTCATCTCAGGCCGCCTGACTCGGGAAGACGCGAATCTGGGACGGGACCAGCCGCACCAGTTGCCCGCGGGTCAGCGCCAAGGCGTCGACCTGCGCACGCGGCATGACGACCTCGTAATGGGCCGGCTCTCCACGCACCGCGGCACCGGGCAGACTGTCGAGCTCCACCCGGACGTCGGCGCCGAAGGTCAGGACG
>JBGSKP010000118.1:0-15438 GCA_041741175.1 Thiocapsa sp.
CTGCTGGATGGCGTCCGAGTCGTTCATGAAGTCGAGCACGAAGACGTCATGCTTCTGCGGGTGCGCGCGGTTGAGCCGCGAGAGGGTCTGCACCGCCTTGATGCCGGAGAGCGGCTTGTCCACGTACATGGTGTGCAGCAGCGGTTCGTCGTAGCCGGTCTGAAACTTGTCGGCGCACACGAGGAAGCGATAGGGGTCCTCCTGGATCTTGTCGGCGATCTGCCCAGACGGGAAGCCGTTGAGGGATGCCTCGGTCGCCTTGGCTCCGCCCCACTCTGTATGGGAGAAGTCGTGCTCGCCCGAGAAGGCGACGATGCCCCGGTATGGACTCTTGCGCTCGGCCAGGTAATCGCGGATGGCGTGGTGGTATTGGATGGCCCGCTCGACGCCGCCGGTGACCACCATGGCCCGCGCCTGCCCGCCGATCTTCTTGAGCGCGAGGACTTGCTCGTGGAAGTGGTCGACCATGATCTCGGCCTTGAGCCGGATGGCGTGGTCGTGGCCCTCGACATAACGGCGGAGTTTCTTGTTTGCCTTCTTCGTGTCGAGCTCGGGGTCGCCTTCCACCTTTTTGATGAGCTTGTAGTAGCTCTCGACCGGCGTGTAGTGCCGCAGCACGTCGAGGATGAAGCCCTCCTGGATCGCCTGTTTCATGGTGTAGCTGTGGAAAGGCCGGTGCTTGACCGTACCGTCCGACTGCGGCTCGGGCTCGCCGAAGATCTCCAGCGTCTTGTTCTTCGGCGTGGCCGTAAAGGCGAAGTAGCTGGCGTTGGGCAGCAGCTTCTTGCCCTCCATCAGGCGGTTGATCTTGTCCTCGGGGGTCTCGTCGTCCTCCTCGGCTTCATTCGCCGAGAGGGCTGTCGAGAGGGCGGCGGAGGTCTTTCCGCCCTGGCTGGAATGCGCCTCGTCGATGACGATGGCGAAACGCCGCGTGCGGCGCCCGGGGTCCCCGTAGGTCCCGATCTCGTCCCCGATCTCGTCCAGGATGAACGGGAACTTCTGCACCGTGGAGATGATGATCTTCTTGCCGCTCTCGATGAGCCGGCGCAGGTCGCCGGAGTGCTGGGCGTGGCCCACGGTCGCGCCGACCTGGGCGAACTGCTTGATCGTGTCCTTGATCTGCTGATCGAGGATGCGTCGGTCGGTGACCACGATGATGGAGTCGAAGACCGGCACGCCGTCCTGCTCCAACCCGATCAGCTGGTGGGCCAGCCAGGCGATGGAGTTCGACTTTCCGCTGCCGGCCGAGTGCTGGATCAGGTAGCGCCGGCCGGCGCCGTTCTGCGCCGCGTCCGCCAGGAGCTTGCGCACCACGTCGAGTTGGTGGAAGCGCGGCCAGATCTGGACCGTCTTCTTGCGGGCGCTCTCCTCGTCCTTGATCTCGACCACCTGGGCATAGTTCTCCAGGATGTCGGTCAGCCCTGCCGGGGTGAGGACGCGCCGCCACAGGTAGTCGGTCTTCAGGCCATTCGGGTTCGGCGGGTTGCCCGCCCCATCGTTCCAGCCCAGGTTGAAGGGCAGGAACCAGGACGCCTTGCCCTTGAGCTGGGTGCAGAAGCGCGCCTCGTGATCGTCCACGGCGAAGTGCACGACGCAGCGGCCAAGCTCGAAGAGCCTCTCGCGCGGGTCGCGGTCGAGCTTGTACTGCTGGACGGCATCCTCGACGGTCTGCTTGGTTAAGCTGTTCTTCAGCTCGAAGGTGGCCACCGGCAGGCCGTTGATGAAGAGGCACAGGTCCAGGGCGAGTTGGGTCTCGTCGCGGCTGTAGCGGAGCTGCCGCGTGACGCTGAAGCGGTTGGCTCTGTTCTGCTCGGCGGCCTTCGCATTTCCGGGTGACGGCGTGCCGTAGAAGAGATCGATGTGATGTGGCCCGTGCTTGATCCCGTGGCGCAGCACGTCGATGACGCCGCGCCTTGCGATCTCTCCTTGGAGGCGGGCCAGGAACTTGCGCCGCGTCGGACCGTCCTCGTCGAGGGCGAGTGCCTCGGCCGCCTCGGGCTGTGTCTCACGCAGGAAGGCCGCTAGCTGGGCCAGGTCGACGCAATACTCGCGGTCATAGTCCCGGGCGGTGCCGCCGATCCAGCCCAGACCGCCGTAGGCCGTCGGCGGCTTGCCTACCCAATCCGGCTTGGCTGGGTCGCACGGGTGCCCGGTCAGGGCCGTGCAGATCAGCCGTTCGAGGCCGTGCTCCGTGGTGTCGGTCGTCATCCTTCGCCCCTTTGCTCGGTCGCCATCAACTACGCATCAACCAACGTCAAGACCGTATCTTATTGATTTATAGAGCAGCGGTCACCGTAGACGTCCAGATTAACCCGCCTCCATCAACCACCCATCAACCAAATCTCGGGCTAGGCCCAGAACGGGACGTAGGCGCGCAGCTTGTCGGCAACCCCCTCGTTCTCCAGCCGGATCATTCCCGCCTCGACCGCCTCGCGCAGCAAACGCGATGCCACCGCCTTGTTGGCCGGTTCGATGCCGAAGCGCCCACGAATCGAAGCATTGTTGGTCGGCTGCCGCAAGACGTACCGCAGGCATGCATGAAGGTAGCAGGCTCGCACCCGATCGGTCTTGTCCATCGCTGACAGCGGTTTATGTGCGAACAGCACGACCCGCGTGAAGCCCTGCGGGGTCTCGAACAGCGGTGCCGGGAGCTGGAATAGTTCCACCTCTTGCAGCACCTTGTCGATGCCGCTTCCCCGCTCCTCGCAGATACGGAACCGGCGCATCAGGGACGCGACCGCCTCGTGGCGGGACTTCGGCGGAGTATCGACGAAGCGTTGGGTATCGACCAAGGGCTCGCCCGGGTTGGTGATCTCGATACGGTTATCGAAGATCTCCACCATCGGTCCGGCCCCTGTTAGAAAGAAGTCTTGGTGGATCAGCGCATTGGCTACCAGCTCCCGGACCGCAAGCTCGGGAAACATTGGAACGCTGCGGCGCAGGGCCTGCTCGATGACCTCGTTCGCCGGAAGCAGCCCGTTGACATAACCGATCAGCCCCTCGAACCCGCAGGCATAGCCCTTGGCGCCTTCCTGCTCCTTGAGGGCGGCTGTGCGGCCCACGCCCCGATACTGAATCACCCGAACCGCTTTGCGGCGCAGACTCCGGAAGGCATCGAGATGCTTGGCGAACAGGACGGCGCCCAGGTTGGTGATGTCCCAACCGCCGGCGTCGCTGGCGTGGATCAGCCGCTCGCTCGCCAGCGCCTCCAGAATGCCGTCGCGGTTCGCGGGCAATGGCTGTTCGAGTAGGTCGAAGTAGGCCGGATAGTCCAGCAGATGCAATACGTCGTCGCCCGTCGCGCGCTCTACGGCGATGCCATCCTCGAACGGTATCCGATCGAAGATGCGCCAGAGCGCACGCTCCTTCTCGGGGAAGTCCTTGAGATTCTTTTTATAGGACCCGACCCGGATGAGCTCCTGGCCGGAGAAACGCACCGGATGGCGCGCCGCACGCGCGATCTCCAGAAGGACGACGGGCCTGTCATCGACGACCAGCGTAAAGAATCGAAAATCGATCTTCGGCTCCAGCAATCGCAGCAGCCAGCTTTCCAGCTCTTCGTTACCTACCCGCGCAGCATGCGGATCGAAGCCCGTTCCCGCCACCGCATGGTCGGCATCGCGAACGCCCCAGACGAGATACGCAAAGGCCTTGCCCACCAAGGCGGCCGCGTTGGATAGCGCCGAGATGTACTCGCCGATCTCTTGGGGGTCGGCCTTGTTGACCTTGAACTCGACCCATTCCGTCTCCCGCGGCAGCGCGCACAGCTCATGCAGGAGGCTCGCGAGGTAGTCCGCGGAGCGGTGGCTGGTCACGCCTCGGTCTCCTCGGGGACGGTGTCGAGGTGGTCGGCGGCGACGTACTCCATGTCGGGCTCGGCCTCGTCGAGTGGCTCTAGCTCATCCGACTCGTCCGGCAGCCCCGCCGCCGCCTCGCGCACGTCGAGCTTGCCGGTGACTACATCGGCGATGAGGCGGGTGCGGTATTCGTGGAGGAGGTCTATCTCCGTCTGCGCTCTTCTCGCCGCTTCGACAATCACCCTCGTTGTATTCGCGATCTCGGCGACGACGGCAACCTGCTCTTCGAGCGGCGGTGCGATCACCGTCCATGACCGAATGTGCCGCTGCGAAATCTTGGGCATCGTGCCGCTTGATCCGCGGGCGTCAATCTCGATTTGCCTTCGACCGAACGGCCCGAGCAGCTGGTACATCAAGAATCTGGAATCGAACCGAGTCGGCTGCGGAGTCAACCGATAGATTAGGTCGCAAAGCAGTGTCTTCGCCCTAGCACCGAGGACCAAGCAAACATCGCCAACACGTTCGCGAGTGTTGGAGCGAGTCAGCAGTAGATCTCCGTCCTTGATCTCAATACCCTCGGGGATTCTTGCAGAAACGGGCACCGGCTTGATCGCTCCAGCATCGAATATGCCTCGTTTCACAGATGACAAGGTGAGCACGGCCCATTGATCCGCCGCTAGCTCCCCTTCAGCTGCGACAGGACTCCAGCCTTGCTCGATACGCTTTAGGCAGCGGCCAAGCAAGAGCTGATCCCAATGCTCCGGCACGTCCCCCAGCCACTCCACGCCGGAGGGCTTAAGGCGCACGTTGGGGTCGAGGCCGCGGGTGACGGCATGGTGGATGACGGCCTGCTTCTGCTCCTCCAGCAGCTTGATCAGCTTCTGCTTGGCGCCGATGTAGCGACGAATGCGCCGATCCGCGTGGTCGAGGAAGCGGACGATGGCGGCTTGTTCGGCGGTGGGAGGTCTAGGAAACAGCTCGCACTTAAGCAGCTCCATGGGTATGCGCATTCGATGCGCCAAAATGCCGTTGCCGATACGAACAAGGCTTTGCTGAAACGGCTTCGTTTGGAAGTATGCGTTCAAGTATCGGGGATCATCTCCAGACCCACGGGGAGTGAGTACGTAGTACACGGGGCTTAGACACCCTGTATAGCTCGACAAGCCCACCGAGCCGATGATGACGTTCATACAATTCACGACAATATCGCTTCGGTGTACGATTTTATATCGAGTAATGTCGTCAGATTTCTTGTTGCCGATGTTCCCTTTCTCTGCGTATGGAATGACGCCTCTGTGCCGGAGCACAGAAAACACCTCAGTCACTTGCAGATCGTCGTTCGTCTCTTTGCGCTCGCGGAGTAGGGTACCGAGCCGCTTAACCTCCCAGTGCTCCGGCACCTCCCCCAGCCACGACACACCAGAGTCTTTCATCACGGGATAAGGCTCGAGGTCGGCGATCATGCCTTGTATCCCTTCACGCGCTTGAACCACGCTTCGACCAAGCCGAGTTCTGCTCTTAGAAGGTCGACCTCTGGGGCCACGTAGTTGACCATGACGCTCTTGTCGTGACGCTTCGCCCACTGTGAGGCACGGCTGTAACTAGCCTCAAACTCTCGATGATCCTCGTCCGAGAAGCGAGCAAGGAGCTTCACCATCATCGGCCGCACCTCAAGCCCGCCTTCCGCCAGTACGGGTCCGACGATCTCTTGGCTGAAGATGCGCTCCCAGGTCTCGGAAAGATTCCCGGCCCAGACGGCCACGACTTCCTCGTACTCCGTCTCATCCCAGGCACCGCACTCGTTCCTGATTCGGGCCAGCTCCGTCCGGAGCTCTTCGAGACGCGCGGGGACGTCCTTCGCCTTCCACGGGTGCTTCGTGCTACATGCGCCAGGCTTTCGCTCGTTCGCCCGGCTTCGCGTTACCGAACGCTCGGCGACCGGCACGCCCCTGGCGCTGGCCTCGCGCTTGAGATCTGCAACGAAGGCTACGTCGTGCGTGAACATAACAACTTGGCGATTCTCAGCGAGCGCTGCGAGGCGTGCCGCCACGAGACCACGGCGGACGTGGTCGAGAGACGTCACTGGGTCATCCAGGACGAGCGCCGACTTCGAGCTGTCCAGATGGGCTTCGGTGAAGAACGCCGCTAGTCCAAGCGCGGTCCTCTCGCCTTCGCTGAACACGCGTGGGAGCTTCACATCCTGGCGCGCGCCAACCAGCTTGGGCTGATGGAGCAACGCCCCCTTGTCGGCGCGGGTTCGGGCAATGGTGACGCGTTCGAGCCGCAGCCGGTCAGTTTCCCGAGTGAAAGCGTCACGAACCACCTCAGTGATGCTCTCCTCGGAGAACTCCAGGACCTTCTTCGTGATCGGCCCGGTCGCGGCGGACGTCTTGGCCGATTCAAGCGCTTCACGCTCCTTCAGACGGGCGATCTCCTTGACGATGGCCTCTCGCGAGTTTCTCACGTGCTGCAGAAATTCGAACTCTTGACGCTTCGACATAGCGGTCTCAAGCAGTTGTTGCACAACCTCCGGATCGGCAAAACCTTCGGCCATCTCCCTTGCCGCCACCGCGGCTCCGGCAAGCCGTGTCAGTGTTGTGGCCGGTTCGATCCCGAAAAGTTGAACCGGTCCGGCCCTCCCAAGCGCAGCACGCGTCTGTTCAAGGGCTTTTTCATACCCGCCGAGAAGTGCCCGAACTTCGGCCATCAGTTCCACATGGGAGGCTTCAAGATCTTTCTGGTTGCTCACGACCGCGTCGGGCGAGATAAGCAGGTTTGTGAGGATCGCCACTTGCGCGTCGAAGAGCCTCTGGGCCTCGTCGAGTCGCACCTGGCTGTCGTCCGTGACGAACTTCCTGAACCTCGACAGCCGATTGCGGCCTTCAGCGTCGAGCGTCTGCTGGCACAGAACACATCGGCTATCGTCGGTAACCACGGGGAAGGACCGGGCGGCATAGGCGTGTTGCTCCGAAAAGCGCTTGGCCGACTCCCATAACAGCTTCCACGGAGAACTGCCCACACCGGGCAGTGGCTCCGCCTCGAAGGATCGTGCCAGCAGGCTTGCGGCTTCCTTGAGAGCCTTGACCTGGTCGAGTCGTCCTTGAAGCACCGTCAATCCACCGTCTCCGAGAGTCGAGTGGATCTTCTCGATGTGCTTGTGCAAGGCTTCGAGCTTCTCGGCCTGCCGCGTGAGACTCTGCCGCTCCCTGCTCATGTCCGCGCTGCGCAGGCGCGCTTCGTCTTTCGTGAGAGCGTCAATGGTGTCGCTCGACGCATCAAAGGTAGCGATCAGCGCGTTCAGGGCATCGACAGAAGCGCTACCCGAGAGTTGGTTCAGGTACCTGCCGCCTTTGGTGTTCTTGACCGCGTCCGAGACGATGGGCAGGGCCACTGCCGCTCTGGCGTTCTCCCCCAGCTTGGCGTCGATGCGGGTTCGCACCTCTACGCAGGCGTTGATGAGGCCGTCCATGACGATAAGCGCCGACGGCCGATAAGGGAAGCCCGACTCAGTGGCGATGTAAGCGGTCCCGCACGCGCCGTCGTAGAAGAGCATGCGTTGCAACGCCGGCGGGGTGGAGTCCGGCCAGGTAAGCGATTCGTCCTTATCACCGATACGAACCAAGAGGGCTGCGGTCGGTTTTTCCAACGTGGTCTCACGGAAGACATCTGACAGAACATCCTCCTGATGGCGCGCCCTGGTGATGCGCTTCAACAGCCGCGCGTAGCCGGATTTGCCGCTGCCGTTGTCGCCGTAGACTATGGTCAGGCCGTTGGGCTCAAAGGTTAGGGGCTGGTCAGATGCGAGTGCATTCACATGCGCCAGCTTAGTAATCGACACCAGTCGCACCGGCGGGTCTTCGGCTGCGGCCTTCGGAAGCTGCTCAAGACCAAACGGGGCTTCCGGGCCGTCATTGGGCACCAGGATACGGTCGACGAGTTGATCGTAGTCCTCGTTGGAGAGCAGGTCGCCAGCCGCAGTTCTACGCATGACCTCTCGCTGCCACGCCGGGCGATCCTGACTCCATGCAACAATCAGATCCTCTAGCGCCATGAGTGTTCTCCCCCGGAAGCGATCACCGCTCGGCCCTCATGTGGCACGCCCCTGGATGCCGACGATTTCGCCTAAAAGCCCGCCGGTCTCCCGCTCCAGCGCCAGGATATCGGCGCGGATCTCCTCCAGCGTCCGCAGAGGCTTGGGCTTGTAGAAGTAACGGGTGAAGCTGATCTCATGGCCGGTCTTGACGCTGTGCGGGACGTACCAGGCGTCCGGGGCATGGGGCAGGACCTCGCGGCGCAGGAAGGCGACGATGCCGCCATCCTCCAGCAGGGGCACCTGCTCGGTGTCGCGCAGGTCGGTGTCGGGCTCGTATTCGACCACGACGGGCTTGCCGTCGATGGTGGCGGCGAACAGGCCGCGCAGAGGGTCCGCAACCGCGCCTTTCTTGTGGATCTTCTTGATGACCGGCGGCGCGTCCTCGGCCCGCTCGGCGGTCTCCTTCAGAGCTTTGATCTCCTTGGGCGTGTAGGCACGGTTCGCGTCGATGCCCTTCAGGCGCAGCGGGCGCTCGACCGTGACCTTCCAGTACCCGAGGGCGGCGTTGGGGAAGATCTTGGACTGCTCGGTCTCCTCGAAGGCGAGGAAGGTGTCGCAGATCCGTTGGATGTCCGCGCCGGCCAGCTCGCAGTTCTTCTTGCCGAGGTTCTTGCGCAGCGGCCTGTACCACTGGGTGGCGTCGATGAGCTGAACGCGGCCCTTGCGATGCTCGGGCTTGCGGTTGCTCAGCACCCAGACGTAGGTGGCGATGCCGGTGTTGTAGAAGAGGCTGAGCGGCAGGGCAACGATGGCCTCCAGCCAGTCGTTCTCGATGATCCAGCGGCGGATGTTGCTCTCGCCCTGGCCGGCGTCGCCGGTGAACAGCGAGCTGCCGTTGTGGACCTCGGCGATGCGACTGCCGAGCGGTGTCGAGCGCTTCATCTTGCTCAGCAGGTTGACCAGGAAGAGCATCTGGCCGTCGCTCGAGCGGGTGATCAGGGAGTACTCGGGGGTCGCCGGCGTGCTCGATGACGAAACGCGGGTCCTTGATGTCGCCCTTGCCGCCGAGGCGCTCCAGGTCGCTTTTCCAGCTCTTGCCGTAGGGCGGATTGGAGAGCATGAAATCGAACTCGCGCGACGGGAAGGCGTCGTTGGCCAGCGTCGAGTGCTCGGGTCCGCCGACCAGGTTGTCGGCCGCCTCGCCCTCGCCCTTGAGGAGGAAATCGGCCTTGGCGATGGCGTAGGTCTCGGCGTTGATCTCCTGACCGTAGAGGTGGGTGGCGACCTGCTTGCCGCGCGCCCGGGCGATCTGCCGAAGCGTCTCTTCGGCGACGGTGAGCATCCCGCCGGTTCCGCAGGCCCCGTCGTAAAGGAGGTAGGTGCCGTCGGCGATGCGGTCGGCGACGGGCAGGAAGATCAGCTTGGCCATGAGCTTGACCGCGTCGCGCGGGGTCCAGTGCTCGCCGGCCTCCTCGTTGTTCTCCTCGTTGAAGCGCCGCACCAGCTCCTCGAAGACGGTACCCATGCCGTGGTTGTCCAGGCCGGGGTGCTTCATGGAGCCGTCGCCGTTGAGAACCGGCTTGGGGCTCAGGTTGACGTCCGGCGAGAGGAGTTTCTCGATCAAGGTGCCGAGGGCGTCGGCCTTGGACAACCGCGGGATCTGGTTGCGGAACTCGAAGTTATCGAGGATCTCCTGCACATTGGGCGAGAAACCGTCGAGGTAGGCCACGAAATCGGCCTTGAGCTGCTGTTGGCTGGCGCGCGAGCGCAGGTCGCGCAGGGTGAACCTCGAGGTGTTGTAGAAGGCCTGGCCGGCGGCTTGGCGCAGGGCTTGGTCCTGCTGGACGATACCGGCGCCGTCGAGTGTGGCCTTCATGTCGAGGACGGCCTGCTTGGTCGGCTCCAGCACCGCGTCCAGGCGGCGCAATACGGTCATGGGCAGGATCACGTCACGGTACTTGCCGCGGACGTAAATGTCGCGGAGCACGTCGTCGGCGATGCCCCAGGTGAAGTTGGCGATCCAGTTGAGTTGCGCTTGGTCCATTCGGTCCCCAGGTGGCCCCCCAGTGTCGCCAAGTGTCGGTGGGACGCGCCGGGCGTCGGTGCGCGACCCGCTCTGAGTGAGCAAATTTGGAGCAGGATCGGAGTCGGGCCGATGGTCTACTCGTCCGCGCCGCCGCGAACCCCTCTAGGCGTACCTGGTACGCTGCGAGTCTGTCCCTGCCCCAGGCTCAGCCCGCGAGCTTACGGGGAAGCTACCTTGCCCCCGATGGACGCACGGGACAAGCTCGCGGTCGCTTTTCACTTTGAACACGTCGCGTTCCCGGCCCTCTGAGATGTTTGCGATCGCCAGGCTAGTGCTGCAGAGTGGAAATCCTGATACCGTTTGCGAAGTATACACGGCAACATGATGGTTGCGCTGATCATCACTTGCCTCAACCTCTTAGCCACGGCCCGCTGTATTGCTGCCCCCCTTGACCTGACCAACAAACCCCGCCGCCGTCGGTGCGGAAATGGTTTGCGCGCCTGCAGCATCCCTTCACGCCCGAAGACCGCGCCGCGGGATTCCGCTATGAGCTGTCAATCCTGCACGCGGAGTGTGCCCGCACCCAAGTCCTCGACCGTCCGCTCGCCGGGCGCCAACTGTTCGAGGAACTGATTCGCGAGAACCTCGATCTGGGTCGACCCGAGAAAGGCAGTTTGATCTTCCAGCGTCGCATCACCAAGCGCACGCCGGGGCGGTTTTGTAGCGGCGTGCTCACCCAAGGGGTTATCCCCACGCTGCATGTCAGCGACAAACGCTCCAAGATCAAGCAGTACTTCAAGCTTGAACGCGCGCTGCGCACCGAAACGACCATCAACAACACCCGTGACTTCGGCATCGGCCGCAAACTGTGCAACCTGCCCGCCTTGTGGGCGATCGGCTTTGACTCCGACCCCCGTCTGCACGAGGTCGAAACATCAGTCAGGACTGTGCCCTGGCCGCCGGGGTGTTCGAGGCCGTTACCCAGCCGCAGGCCATCGACGGACAACGGGTCCCCCCGCCTGACCTTCGGTGATCCACGCGTCATGTCACTTCTCGCCGCCCGGTGGCCAAGGCCATCAAAGACCTTGATCGTGCTTTGGAGCGACTGCTCGCTCAGGCCCAAATAACCGCCTTGCAAATTTGACTCATGCGTGAAGATTTTTTTGATTAAAGCGACTAGTCGGCCGAGCACGGCTGCATTCGCACCGTCCCCCGGATTCGCCCAGCCAGGCGGCCGGGGTTGTTGCGCGAGAGAATCAACGCCACGATGCTGGTCTCCAGGATAGATGTATACCTTACGACATGTATGGATGTTATCGGTTGACCGTATGGGATTCGAACCTCCTATCAAGGGACTATGAGTCTAGGAGAGCCGCTTTGGCTCGTGTCGCAACGAATGGGGCTGCGCAAACGAACTCGCTCCGTAGCCGTAGAATCCAGGGAATCTGAGCGACCGGTAACTCGTGTGGAGCTGCCGTTCGACCGGAACGGCTGGCCGTCGGGTCTTGGCCGGTTGCTGCCGTTAGGGTCGCCTGAACCGACCCAAGACCAGCTGGACCGCAGGTTGCCGAAAAGGTGTTGGACGAATCCGGTAGGGTCAGCGCGGATTTCTCTGAGGAATTCTCGTGGAATAAAGTGACCGACAACAACAGGTCGTCGGTATTCGTGCTCGTGGGTAGCCGGCTGGCTCGCACAGGCGACGGGGTGCGCATCGGCGCCGATATTTTTGCCATCCATGGATCTCCAGGCCCGACGGGATAATGGAAGAGTCCGCGACCTATTGCTTTAAATCACTTATTTCCGTTCCATGCCGCATGTCGCCATTATCCAGCGGCAACGATAATGGAGTATTCGCGCAGGCGTTGCTGCCCAGGACGGCTTTCCGGTACGCGGCGGGGGGCTCGACGCGAGAGTCGCCCCTATCGCAACTCATCCAAGCCATCCAGAAACGCTGCAACCTGCTCTCTCACCAAGCTCAGCGCCGTCTCGAAGCGCAGGGCCACCAGTCGCTCGCGCTCCCAATCCAGCTCGAACGAGTAGGCGTTGCGGAAGACATGGCGAAAGCCGCGAAAATCCTGCAAGAGGCGGTAAAGCTCGTCATCGATCACCGCTGGCCGGTAGCCCTCGACGTTTAACTTCATGCGGCGGAGCAGGTCGGCATGCCAGGTGTCCGTGCCGATGTCGTTCTCGAAAAAGGCCGCGATGCGCCGAAACATGTTCTCGCAGCCGCTGTAAAAATTGTGCAGCAAGTAGCCGATTGCGCCTCGGTCGTACACGGAGACCTCGACCGGCTCCAGATCGAGTTTTTCGCGGACCGTAGCGAAGACCCGCGCCAACTCGTCGAGCTTGGCCAACTCGTCTTCGATGTCGGCGCGCAACAGTGCGATGTTATGCGGCATAGATCACCTTGCCTCGATCAATGGCCTTGGAAACAAAACGAGGGGCATCGGACTCGGTGTGGAGATCGATCGGGCGCTCGAAGGTCTCTTCCAGATCGCGGCGCAACGCCCAGTAGTCGGCAGGGTCCGTTCCCAATACGACCAAATCGATGTCCGAGCGCGCGTTCGCTCGACCTTCCACCAATGAGCCGAATGCGATGGCTCGCGTCGCGTGATAGCGACGAAAGACGGCGGGACCCTCGCGTTCCACCCGAGCCAACAGGAGTTCGGACAGAGTCGCGGATTCCTGCCTCTGCTCGACCCATCGCGCCTTGAGCCGACTGTAGTCGAACGGGGATGCGGTTGCTGTTCGGCCTCGTGAGACGCGATCCGATGATGACGGGTGCGGGTGTGCCATGTCCATTCACAACGCTTTGGGTAGGCGACTGTTCCGAGTGAAGCAATGCGGGATCAAAGCGGACAGGGGCAGCTTAGCAGTTGCGGCGTCGCTTGGCCCGATTCTCTCCCGCAGTCCGTTTATCTGCACTGCGGGTTTTTCCAGCCAACACGCACGACTCCGACTGTCAGGGCCAGTAATGCCGAGACGGTAATCAGCTCCAGACCCTGCTCGCCGCGCGACAGGTTGAAGAAGCCGATACTGGTGAGCCGCTGGAGCAGGCCGCTGATCGCATCCGCGATCACGGATGTTCCGGCCATCACGGCGAATGCCACGCCAAGCAGCGCCATGGCGGCGCGCCCGTTCCGATCACTGCCCTGCCAGCCGATCAGGAGTATCGCAACCGAGAGCGCGCTGAACAGGAGGATGTAAACCAAGCTGCTGATGAGATGTCCGGCGGTCGTGCTCAGGCCCCCGGACATCAGCACTGCGCTTGCGCGCACGCTGAAGAACGCATGAAATTTGAAGATTTTTTCAACGGCGAACAGAGTCGCAACGCCCGTGAGACTTGCAATGGCAGGGTTGCGGTTGTGCCACCAGCCGATCGCGAGGACGGCGGCGACTAAGATGAGTTGGCCGGCGATGATGAGATTGCCGAAGCCGCCATCGAACTTGATAAAGGCGAAGGCCTTGGCTGCGATGATGGCGATAAAGAGCAGATCGAAGAGCGCCAGGGCCAGGAACAGGCGCAACGTCCAGGCGTCGTCGAGTAGGGTTTGAACAAGCTGGTTGAACGCCGGCAGGCGGTCAATCCGGTTGGTGAACGAATGCATGGGCTGTGCTCTTGAAGTCGAAAGTCGGCAGCGTGGGCACGAAGCGCCCCGCGAATTGAGTGGTCCAGTCAAGGCCCCCTTTATCGGCGTCCTGTCGGGGCCGGGGCGCGCCGACGAGCTTTGCACCGGGTTGGATCGGTTGCGCGGGCCCTGTGGAGAACCCGGCGACGCCGAGATAACGAAAGATGCCGTAGAAGCCTTCGGCCCCGTAAGGCCCGGCGTGATTCAGGGTCGATTCGGCCAAATCGAGATCCGGGAGCGGCGGATTTTGAGCTGATTTGTGCGGTTCGTCGAAGGCCTCGAAGGCGTGGATCTGGACCTTTTTTAAACGCGACCAGCGAAAGGCGTCGGTCAGGAAGGCCGCGCTCAGGGTCGGGTTGAAGTACGCCTGAACGATGTCGAGGCCCGGCTGGCTGATCCGTGACCCCTGCTCCGTGAGGTGCCCGGACACCCGTGCGAAGGCGGAGTTTGCAGCGAACCCCGAGCCGGAACCCGCTGCGGCGCCGCTGCTATAGCCCGGCAGGTTGAAGGCGATGCCGTTCGTCGGGTGGCCGATCTCGCCGATCATGAGGCCGATCGGTTTGCCGTCGGCAAGCGCGTGAATGGCGCTCCTAAGCGTTTGCCACTGGCGCGAGAGTTCGCCGTCCTGCGGATCGAAAAAGGCGTTCCAGTGACCAGTCGTCCGCGCCTGCTCCAGGGCATCGGGACTCGGGTAGATATTCTCCATGAGGACATCAGCGACCTGAATCAGCTCGCGGACGTCCTGCGTAAAGCGACGGATGGCCGGATCGGTCGCGTCGACATCGATCCCGCGGAAACTGTGGCTTCTGACCCCGACGGCGAGCGCCACGCCTTCGAAGTCGCCGCCGGCAGCCATCTGCTCGCGAGCAAAACGCACCATCTCGATCACCTGCCGGGTCGGCGTCGGTCTGTCGTCAAGCGGCGCGGCGATTTTGGCATACTCGTTGGAGATGATCAGATGGGTGACCGTGCCGGGATGCCGCGCGTTCGCGACCTGCGCCTGGGCCAGGGCAGAGCGGATCGCAAAGCGCATGCGCGGGTTGATCAGCGTGCCGTCGAGCGCAATGTTCGGTACGCCCTGCTTGATCGTGAGGAGCGTCTTGCCGGCCTCGGCGTTGATCTCGGCCGCGGCGAGCGCGATCTGGGCGTTGGCGTCGCCGAGAAAGAATCCCGGGTTCAAAACGGCCGCGGGGTCGCCTTTTTCCGCGGGCTCGAAGACCGTCAGATGCACCGCGCTCAGGGCCAGATCGCGCCCCGCCGTGCCGGTCGTGTCGAGGATGGCCCGCCCCGGCGCGGGGATCACATAGGCGGACTCGGGCGGGAAATAAAAATACAGCTCGTCGATGGCGCGATCGGTGGTTGGCGTATGGGCGCCGGCGGCATAGAAGTCGACCTGGTTCTCGGCCCACACCGGCAGCGTGACATAGTCTTCGTCGCCGAGTCTGCGCCAATAGCCGACATCAAAACCCGTGCCGTAGGTGGCCAGTGTCAGCGGGGCGCCGCCGGCTTCCCGGGCTAGATAGTCCAGTTGTCGGTACACCGAGCCCTGGTGGTCGACCTGGATCGCGGGCAACGGTGTCGTGCCCTCGAACGGCTTGAAGTAGGTTCGGCTCCAATCGCTCCGGCTGGCGCCCCGCAGTGCAGTAGGGTCGAAGGTCAGGAAGCCCTCTGCCTGGATGTCGGTGACCTGGCCCGCGGCGTCGAATCGCAACGCGATGCGTTGACGCGCTTGCCACAGTCCGCTGTCCGGCTCGGTCACCGAGATGCCGCCGCGATAGCTGTTGAAGGCCGGTGTGTAGAGCCGGCCCGGTGCGTAAGGGTTATCGCCCCTGGTGCTCCATTGACCGACGTAGGGTTGATACGCGAGGCCCATGATCGGCTCCGGCGCTGCGGCCAGGCTTATGGCCGCGGCGATGAGGCCGGTACCGGCGGCGAACCGGTTCGCTCCGCGCT
>JBGSKP010000119.1:0-6825 GCA_041741175.1 Thiocapsa sp.
GGGCGTGCTCCACGCCAGCTCGGCGGAGTTGCCCCCGCCGCTGCGTCGAGTTCAGGATCCACGCGGGGCCGCGCTCGGCGGTACCGATGCGCCGCAGATCGCCTATCCGCCGGAAGGTGCGCGTGTCGATCTGGGGTTGAGCCAGGGTCCCCCCGTGGCTCTGGCCTTACGGGTCCGTCAGGGTGTTCCGCCCTTTACCTGGTTCGTCGACGACGCACCGGTCGTGCGCGAACCATACGCGAGAACGGCGCACTGGACCCCGGCGGGCAGCGGCTATGTCAGGATCGCCGTGCTCGACGCACGGGGACGGTCCGCACGGGTCAGCGTCTTTGTCGAGTGACCGGCGTCGCTCCTTTACGGCATTGTGCCGTTGCGGTTCTCATTGACGAATTCAGGTTCATCGGACGACCCCTGGAGGTTCAGCATGTCGGCAACGCTCTCCGAACAAGACTTCTATGGCTGGGCGATGTAAACAGCTCGCCTGGTGCGCGACGGCCGCTATGACGAGATCGATGCGCTGCATCTTGCGGAGGAGCTGGAGTCGATGATCAAGAGCGAGCGTCGTGCGGTGGAGCATCGGCTGGTTGTTCTCCTTGTCCATCTGCTGAAATGGGAGCGCCAGCCTGATCAGCGGTCAAAAAGCTGGCAACGAACACTGATCGAGCAACGCAAGCAGCTTGCCAGGCTGCCCAAGGATAGCCCCAGCCTGCGGCCCAAGTTGCCCGAGCTACTTGGCGATGCCTACGAGAGCGCGATGCGATGGGCCGCCGACGAGACCGGGCCGGATGAGTCCGACTGACCGGCGGCCAGTATCTACCGGTTGGGGCAGATCCTCGACGACGCATACTATCCATGGCGCGCCTGACATGAAGGCCCGACCCGATTACCGTAGAGAGGAATGAACACAATAGCTCCCGGATCGACACAAACCCCATCCGCCAAACGGACCATGGCACTACTGTGGACCCTTGCCGGCCTGCTGTTTGCCGCGGTTGTCGTCCTGGCACTTTACAAGGCTTGGCCTGTGCTTTACCCGACAGTCATCGAGATCGCCGCGCCTGATCCGGGCTGCGATCTGCACGCGGAGCCCTGTGCCGTGCGCTTCGCCTCCGGCGCGAGCGTGCGGTTTGCGATCGAGCCGCAGAGCATTCCGGTGGTGACACCGCTGCGGCTTATCGTGCAGACCCAGGCACTGGATCCCCGCGCGGTCGAGGTCGATTTCGTCGGTGTCGACATGAATATGGGCTACAACCGCGTGCCCCTTGAGCAGACCGGCCCCGGCGAGTATGCAGGGCAGGGCACCTTGCCCGTCTGTGTGCGCGACCGCATGGATTGGGAGGCGAGGGTGCTGCTGCACACCCCCGACGGTATCCTGGCCGCACCCTTCCGGTTTACGACCCAGCGTTAAGCCCCGAGCTTGCTGCGGTCCGTTACCGCCGAGTGGCTGGCAGACCGCACGCGACCCAATCCGAATCCGGACCTTCGGCCCTGCCGTGCGGATCGCCGATTCGTCCCATGAAGGTCCCGTCGACCACGATGGGCGAAACCCGGTGATCGTCGCGAGTGCTTCGGCGCGAATGTTGAACTACCGCTGACCCAACTGAAACGAGGATGATGAACTTGGCACCCAGGCAGCTCAATTTTGATCTGTTCGACGACTTGAGTCTCCCGCAGACTCTCCAGGTTTCTACGGCGATCGAATGCCTGTCTGATGCCACGGGAACCGAGGCGCGCGGGGCCATTTTTACACGCTCGGATGTGGTCGACTTTATTCTTGACCTGGCTGGTTATACCGAGGATCAACCACTGCATGAAAGACGGCTGTTGGAGCCATCATTCGGCGGCGGCGATTTCCTGCTGCTCATCGTTCGCAGATTGCTGAGCGCCTGGCGAGGCGCCAAAGGGAAAGGATCGGTGTTGGACGATTTGGGTGATGCCATCCGAGCTGTCGAGTTGCACCGTGAAACCTATCGCACAACACGCGCGGCGGTAGTGTCATTGCTCGAACAAGAAGGATTGGCCGTCAAAACAGCGATCGGGCTTGCAGATCGCTGGCTCACTCAAGGTGATTTTCTGTTGACCCCTCTGGACGGCACATTCGACTTCGTCATTGGGAACCCTCCCTACGTGCGTCAAGAACTGATCCCGGCCGCATTACTTGCCGAGTACCGGCGCCGTTACCAGATGATGTACGACCGGGCCGATCTCTACATTCCATTTATCGAGCGTTCGTTGTCTCTGTTGGCACCCGGTGGCAGCTTGGGCTTCATCTGTGCCGATCGATGGATGAAAAACCGCTACGGAGGCCCATTGCGCCGCGTGGTGGCGGAGCAGTTTCATCTGAAAATCTATGTCGATATGGTGGGCACCCCGGCGTTTCATTCCGAGGTGATCGCCTACCCTGCCATCACCATCATCAGCCGCGAATCGCCCGGCGCGACCCGCATCGCCCGCCGGCCAAACATCGATCGGGAGACGCTTGCCACCTTGGCCCGGGCACTGCGGGCGCAAACCTTGCCGAAGAACGCCGGGCCTGTGCGCGAGTTGGCCCAAGCGACGCAGGGTGCCGAGCCCTGGCTCTTGGAATCCTCGGAGCAGATCGCTCTGATTCGTCGCCTCGAACAGCAATTTGCCAGCCTGGAAGAGATCGGCTGCAAGGTCGGAATCGGGGTGGCGACGGGCGCTGACAAGGCATTTATCGGGGATTACGAGGCTCTCGATGTGGAGCCGGATCGCAAACTCCCGCTGGTCACCACGAAAGACATCCTGTCCGGTGAAGTGACATGGCGCGGGCAGGGTGTCATCAACCCCTTTGCGGAGGGTGGCGGCCTTGTCGATCTGGGCGACTATCCACGTCTGCGCCGCTACCTGGAGGCGCGACGGAAGGTCATCGGGGGCCGTCACTGCGCCCGGAAGACGCCGGCGAACTGGTATCGCACGATCGACCGCATCACCCCGACATTGGCATCGAGGCCGAAGCTGTTGATCCCCGACATCAAAGGCAATGCCCATATTGTTTTCGAGGAAGGGACGCTGTATCCGCATCACAATCTCTACTACGTCACCTCTGAGGATTGGGATTTGCGGGCGTTGCAAGCCGTGCTGCTCTCCTCACTGACACGTCTTTTCGTGGCGACTTACTCAACGACTATGCACGGCGGCTTCCTTCGGTTTCAGGCGCAGTACCTGCGCCGCATCCGCGTCCCACGCTGGGTTGACGTGCCCGAAGCGCTACGGGCGGAGTTGGCGACAGCAGCCATCAAGCGGGACGTGCCAGGGTGTGACCGCGCCGTGTCCGTCCTGTATGGTCTGAGCCAGGAAGAGCAATCTGCGCTCGCAGGCACTGGAGCATAAATGGCCCTGGACCTCGTCGATTACGAACTGAAGGCGCCTGAGGCCGTGAAGGCGTTTTGGGGAAATCGAGAGGCGGCGAGACAAAAACAGATTGAATCGGGCAAGGCCGACCAGGGTGAGCGCGCTGGCGTGACCGCAGGCAAGAATATGGATGGTTTCTTGGCCCTGGTGCTCGATCTTATCCGGGCCAACGGGCTGGCCCATGCCGAGATTCACCAGCGCCGGTCAATGTTGACGCTGCCAGGCTACTTTCGACCGACGAAGCTGTGGGATCTGCTTGTCATCCACAAGGGCGAGCTGATCGCCGCGATCGAGCTGAAAAGCCAGGTCGGATCATTCGGAAATAACTTTAACAACCGCGTCGAAGAGGCCATTGGTACAGCCCATGACTTTTGGACGGCCTATCGCGAAGAGGCATTCGGCAAGCAACCGCGCCCGTTTGTCGGTTGGCTGATGCTGGTCGAGGATGCGCCTCGATCCAGATGCGCAGTCCGGGATGTCTCACCTCACTTTCCGGTTTTGGACGAATTCACGGGGGCATCGTACCTTGACCGGTACGACTTGCTCTGCCAGAAGTTGGTGCGGGAAAGGCTCTACACGACCGCTGCCATCCTCACATCGCCGCGTGTTGCAGTCGAGAGTGGTGAGTTCTCGGAGATCTCCGCGATGACCGGGCTCAAAACATTTGTCACCGCGTTGGCTGGTCACGTTGCCGCCGAGGCCGCCAGACTTGCGTGATCCCTGTTGACCGATGTGGATCTGCTCTACCGAGCCTGGCATCGATCACGCTAACGCGGTAGGGCGATTTCCGGAGACCTTGATAACTCGACGAGCACGCAAAGCGGGGGTACACGCGTGGCTTGCCCGCGCTCAACCTCGCGGATCGCGTCACCGACTGTCGTCAGGCACCGGCGTCAGCGCGGGCAAGCTACGCGCCCACGGCACTTGGGTGACACGCGTCCCCCCCGTGGGGTCTTGCGTCACCTGGATTGGCATCGACCGCGCTACCGCGGTGACTGGTCCCGATACCGACAGGTTAGGTCGCCGTAGGCATCGATGCGCCGATCGCGCAGGAAGGGCCAGAGTCGGCGGACCTGCTCGGTGCGGGCGGGATCGATCTGCGCGAAGAGAATCTCCGAGGTCTGCTCTGCGGCCTGAGCCAGCAGCTCGCCCTGTGGACCGAAGACGAAGGAGCTGCCCCAGAAGCGGGCACCCGCCGTCACGCCGCTCGGATCGGGCTCGACACCGACCCGATTGCATGCCGCTACCGGCAGGGCGTTGGCGATCGCGTGACTGCGCTGAATCGCGATCCAGGCATCGCGCTGCCGGGCCTGTTCCTGCGGGGCGTCGTTCGGATCCCAGCCGATCGCGGTGGGATAGAGCAGGATCTGCGCCCCGGCCAGGGCCATCAGGCGGGCGGCTTCCGGATACCATTGATCCCAACACACCAGCACACCCAGACGCCCGACGGCAGTGTCGATCGGCGTGAAGCCAAGGTCGCCCGGCGTGAAATAGAACTTCTCGTAGTAGCCCGGATCGTCCGGGATATGCATCTTGCGATAGACGCCGGCCAGGCGGCCGTCGCTATCCAGCACCACGGCGGTGTTGTGATAGAGACCGGCGGCACGGCGCTCGAACAGCGAGCCGACGATGACCAGGCCCAGCTCGCCGGCCAGGGCGCCCAGCAGCTCGGTGCTCGGGCCGGGAATGGATTCGGCCAGATCGAAACAGGCCGGGTCTTCGGTCTGACAGAAATAGGCGCTGTTGTGCAGCTCCTGCAGCAGGACGAGTCGGGCACCGCCTGCGTATGCCGCGCGGATCGCCGCCTCGCAGGCATCAAGGTTTGCCGCCGCGCTGCCGCGGTTGGTCTCCTGCACGAGCGCGATGGTCAGGGGTGATGGAGACATCATGGATAACCTCGCAAAGCGATTGAGCCGGGCTCAGAGGGCTCAGCCGGGCTCAGAGGGCTCAGAGAGCCTGGAAGGGATGCGCGTGAAGGCGGCCGATGGTCACCCGTCTCATCCTACCCAGGAGTCGAAGGTGGCGGCCTGTCCCAGATAATGACCCGCCTGATCGGTCAGATTCCAAACCGTGGCCCCGTCGATCCGAAAGCGCCGGCCGCTCGATGACACCCGTACCCCGCTGTACTGGTCGATGTAGCCGTGGGCCGTGACCTGTGCGAGCAGGCGAGCGCGTTCTGCGCGGTCCGGGGCCTCGGCGGTTAGGCGCGACGGCATGCGCGTGAGCTGCTCCCAATCGAGTTCGAAGAGATCCAGCGCCGTCCGATTGGCGTAGGTCATGATCGGATCGGCGTCCGCACTGTGCGACAGCAGCACGAAGGGCGCCTCGAACAGGTGTCGGGCAGCCGCTTCAGCGTCCAGATCCGGATCGACCAGGTGACGCCTGGTCAGGCGCTGATAGCTGGTGGCGAGCAATTGGATGTGGGCGCTCAGGAATCCGTTGGACGCGCAGGGGTAGGCTAAAGGGGTCACCTGATGTTCCTGTCGAGAATTCAAAAGGGCGGGCTCACCGTTTGAGCCACCGCCCTGTTAGGCTCGCCGGATTGCTGGGGCCGGCACTCGGTCCCCGCTGTTCCCGGATGCAAGATCGCGCATGGCCAATTTCCAGACCCATCTGAACGTCGGCATCTTCGTGAGCGGTGGCGCGGTGCTCGCGTTGCACGGGGTGGGGCTGGTCGAATCCGGGACCACGCTGGGGTATTTTGCACTGGGCGTCGCCGGGAGTCTTCTCCCGGATATCGACGCCGACGCATCCAAGCCGGTCCGCGCCTTTTTCAACGTGCTGGCGGTCGCCTTGGGGTTCGTCATGACCTTACCCCTGTCCGGCCGGTTACTGCCGCTTGATCTGGCGTTGCTCTGGGCCGGGATCTATCTGTTTGTGCGGTTTGTCCTGTTCGAGGCATTTTCCCGCCTCACCGTGCATCGCGGTATCTGGCATTCCTGGCTCGGTATTGGCGTGGCCACCCTGACGACCGTCAACCTGGCACATTGGGGTCTGGGTCGATCCTCCGAATCGGCCTGGGTCGCCGGTCTGATGGTCGGCATCGGCTATCTGACCCACCTGTGCCTGGATGAGTTGTACAGCGTCGATCTGCTGAACAGCCGGGTGAAGCGCTCCTTCGGCACCGCGCTGAAGCCCTTCAGTCTTGCCGATCTGCGCAGCAGTCTGGGGATGTTGGCGATGGTCCTCGTCCTGGTCTGGTTTGCCCCGGCCATCGATTGGGATCGGCTGCCGGCCAACGCGTCGGTGCAGGCGGCAGCCGGCGTCCTCGACCCCATGCGCGGCATGCTCGATCGGATGGTCGCCTGGATCCTGTCCTGGTCTCAGGCGCTGGTGGCCTGGTTCGATGTTGGGGTATCGAGGCTTTGAGTCGCGCCGTGGGCGCGGCCTTGCCCGCGCTGGCATGGCGGAGAGGTTTTAGCGCGGGCAAGCCACGCGCCCATGCAGCCG
>JBGSKP010000120.1:0-1758 GCA_041741175.1 Thiocapsa sp.
CCTCCAGGTGCCAGGGGGCCGGATTCGGGATCGGCTCGATGATCTTGAGCAGGACATCGAAGCGTCCGGATCCGCGATCAAAACTCTGATGGGTGACGTTGAAGGGCCCCCGGCTCAACGCGGCATCGAAGCTCCATTGGATCTCGCCGGCTTTCGGCGCCGCAGCACCGGCTACTCCCGCGCCCGGCGCGGATTCCAGCCGCTCCAGACGTCGCACCAGCTCATCCACACGCTGTTCGAGTGCATCGAGACGCGACGCCTCGGCCGGTGGGTCGAGGATCCTGCCCATGCCGGTCGGCGGGTCCGGTTCGGCGAGCGTCGCGCTCTCCGGCGTTACTGTGAGCATCAGCCCAGCCAATCCAACCAGGGCAAGGTGCTGCTTCGCGCGGCGTTGCTGTGCGGGCGTCATGCTCTTTTCCCTGTTCCGGTTCATCACTTAAACCGCGCCCAGCGCGGTATGCGCTGATTATGGATGGGATTGGCCCCTGAAGACTTAACGACCGTAGGAGTCGCCGTGGTTTAAGAGATAAAATGACGCATACCGCACCGGGCGCGGTTTAGGTGAACATGTCCGAGGTGATGTTACGGAACCAGTCCAGCGCAAACTGCTGCTCGAGCGCGCGCGTACGGGCGTCGGCATCGGCCGGAGACACCCCGCCGGCGCCAGGCACGTCGACGATTTTGCCGTCCTCGAGCTGGTAGACACCTGCTACAGAGATCCCGTGCTCGGGCGCAATGATGCTGTAGCAGGTGTTGACATACGAGGGTGCGGGTGCCGGCTTGCCATCGAACGCGGCGATGATCGCCGCGGCGCAGACCTTACCCTGCGAGTTGGCCGAATACCCGGATTTGGGCATGACACCGGCGATACAGGCATCGCCGATGACATAAACATCCTTGTGGATCAATGATTCGAACGTCCGCTGATCCACCGGACACCAGCCTGACTCATTCGCCAGCCCGGCGACTTGGGCCAGGGCCCCGGCCTTTTGATGGGGGATCAGGTTGATGACGTCGCCCTGATACTCCTCGAACGAGCCGACCAAGGTCCGGGTCTTGGGATCGATCGCCTCGATGATGCCGCCCTCGGCCCCCGAGACCCATCCGATCATGTCGCCATAGTGCTCCTGCCAACCGGTCTGGAAGAGACCCTGTTTGGAGAAGGCATCCTTGGCGTCGAGGATCAGGATCTTGGATTTGGGCTTGTGAACGGAGAAATAATGCGCGACCTGTGCGGCGCGCTCGTAGGGGCCCGGCGGACAGCGAAATGGATTGGGCGGTGCGACGATGTAGAAGACGCCGCCGTCCTCCATCGCCTCCAACTGTCTGCGCAGGATGTCGGTCTGCCTGCCGGCCTTCCAGGCGTGCGGGATCTGCTCGGCGACCGCCTCTGACATCCCCTCGATCGCCGCCCAGTTGTAATCCACGCCGGGCGAGACCACCAGCTTGTCGTAGTTGTAGCGATTGCCGCTGGTGCCTTTGACGAAGCCTTGCCCCGGGTCGATCTCGATCACCGTGTCCTGGACCACGGCGATCCCGCGTCGGCTCAGGCCGCGATAGTCGAAGGTCAGGCTGGCGAGGTCACGCTCGCCGCCGAGCACCTCGTTGCTCAGCGGGCAGGAGATGTAGGCCGAGTCCTTTTCGATCAGGGTGACACGGATGTTCGGGTCCGCCATGCGCAGATATTTGGCCACGATGGTGCCGCCATAACCGCCGCCGACCACGACCACTCGCGCCTTGGGCGCGGTTGCGGCACGC
>JBGSKP010000121.1:0-3598 GCA_041741175.1 Thiocapsa sp.
TCCGCCATTGCCGAGTCCCGGCTCTTCCTCCTGCTCGACAATCGACTCGAAGTCCAGATCAAGCTCCTCACCCGCCGCGCGAGCCGCCTCGAGGATCCCGAGATTGATGAGGTTGTTGACCAAGTGCGGTCCGAGCAGAAACTCCGCAGACAGATAGCAGACGGTTCTGGCCCTGGTGTCCTTGTAGGCCCGAGCTGTCTTCACCCACCGCTCCAGCATGCGATCACGCACCGTATAAGCCGCCGCCATGTATAGATCATGCGGGGTCGCGACCTCCGGGAAGCGCCCCTGGAGGTAGAAAAGGTTGTCCAAAAAGGCCCGCTTCAGTGCGTCTTTGGACAATCCGGTGCGCGTATGCTCGTGTCGTGCATCCGTCTTATGAGCTTTTATTTTGGTTTTCACGCCTGTCTCCTCGTCGCCGCAGGTGGGTAACCCGCTTTCTGGTATGTGTATTCAACTCAAACTACCCGTGACGGGTGAGCATCGGCAAGCCACGGTGCGCTGTTACATGAATCGTGGATCTTGTGCACCTCTTCACACATGCGCCTGATCGATGACGCTCAGTTGTCGGGAGAGAGCAAAGCTGGTCTCGGAGCGGCCGGAGTAGCATAGCGCCATACTCCGATACCTCCAGAGTGTCGCATCCGAACGTGTCGTCTCGATGAACGCGCCGCTCTTAACGCCCAAATTGCCACGGCTCAAGGCACGTGCGATCTTCCGCAACTGGGCCGGTCGGCGTTAGGAGACAAACGACCGACGTCTCTGTCACGATTCCGTCGCTTTTCTCTGCCATCCTGTGTCATGTGAAAGGGCAACTCAACGAATGCCCGTGGTATCGGAGGATCTCGTTGGCCAAGGTCGCTTTCCGCCGATGCCTTCAACACGCCTTAGGAATAGCGATGCTCAAGGAGTCATCGTATCCCGCGGTAGGCGGCGCCCTCGCGGTCATCACCGTGTCTGACCTATGGGCCTGCATCGGCCGCGGGGGACCTGTGTAGTCCGACGGCGAATCAGGCTCATGGCGCATAGGACCGATGGATCGGAGAAGGCATCCGGGGATCCGGATCCACGCGATCGGCGATGGGTTCAACCACAAGGGTCATGTCACGACCTGCGGTACGCGGATCCGTACTCACACATGTCCTAAGGGATCGGTTTAATACTGCACGATCGACCGCAGCATTCGGCTCGAAAACCATAAAAGGCGGCGGGCATCCCCGAACAAACCGATGTGCAGTTCGTCACCGCCTTGGGGGCATCGCAAGCGGTCCGTGCACAACTTGGGCTTGGATTCCTTCGACATGATTGGCGCCGTATTGACGATCCCTGATTTTGAAACCACTTGAGACTGTCCATGAGAAACGCCGTAATAGTTTCGACCGGTCGCTACCTTCCCGTTCAAGAGGTGACGAATCAGGAACTCGACTGGTTTCCGGCGGGCGCGCTCGGGAAGATCTCGGAAAAGACCGGGGTCTTCTCACGCCGTTTCGCAACCGATGACGAATGCACGTCGGATCTGGCGGCGCGGGCGGCAGATGACTGCTTAAGCAAAGTTGGGTTACCGGCGGAGGAGCTCGAAGGCATCATCGTGTCTACGTCCTCGCCCGACCGTGTTCAGCCGGCGACCGCGACGCGGGTTCAGCACCTATTGGGTGCGCACAAGGCATTCGCGTTCGATATCAATTCGGTCTGCTCGGGAAGTGTTTACGGCATCAGCTTGGCGGACGCCCTGATCAAGTCCGGCAATCACGAACGCATCCTCTTCATCGCCGCCGAGGTCTATACCAAGATCCTCAATAAGCAAGACTTCTCGACCTTTCCCTATTTCGGTGACGGAGCTGGAGCCATCCTCTTCGAAGTCGGCTCGGTGCGCGGAGTGCTTGACTCCGTGCTGCGCACCGACGGGAGCGCCTGCGACACCATCAGTGTCCCGGGCGGAGGGACCATGATGCCCTTCGATCGGCTCACCAATCCGCGCTCCGCCTACTTTCAGATGGACGGCAAACGGGTCTACGCCTTTGCCATCGAGAAGGGCGCGGAGGTTATCCGCGAGCTCCTGAACCGATCGGGTATTGCCGCCGGCGACGTCGACCTCTTCGTCAGCCATCAGGCGAACATCAACATCATTCATGCGATTGCGGACCAGATCGAGGTCCCTCGCGAGCGATTCGTCGTGAATCTGGATCGCTACGGGAATACCGCGAGTGCATCCGTTCCGATCGCGCTGGACGAGGCACGCGCATCGGGGATGGCCCAAGAGGGCGATCTCCTGGTCACGGTTGCCTTCGGCGGGGGGCTATCCTGGGGAGCCAACCTGATCCGACTTTAACGCAGCCGCGCGTATGTCGCCTTCCGATTCATTCAGTTCGCACCAGCCTTCTTCCAATCGTCATCCATCGACACACCTGCGGAGTCAACTATGGTCAACGCCGTCAACATCGACACCCTCTCGGCCTGCATCAAAGAGCTGTTTCCGGAAGCGGCCGACATGGTCATCGGATCCGAGACACTTCTGGACGATATCCCCGGCTGGGATTCCATGTCGGCCGTCAATCTTCAAACCTACTTGACCACGACTTTCGGCGTCACCATTTCGGACGCGATGCTGAGCGGTGAAACCAGCATTGGTGACATTGTCGATCAGATCCAAAACGGGTGACCTGATGATCCCGAATTCCGAGCACTGGGATCCTCTGCTCGTCTACACGAGCTTTCTGAAGCTCGCCCAATCCTGGTCGAATGACCCGTCCGATCTGCCCCGGCGGCTCACCGAGGCCGCCGTCAAGGTCAACCGGTCGGTCATCGAGGAGATGGGCCGCGCCATGAATGATCAATCCAGCCCGCATCGATCCGACCCCAAGCAAGGCATCGAGGAGGGGCACGCCTGGTACCTCGACGCGGCCAAACGCAATCATCGGGTCCTGCGCGAGAGCCACGCGGCCTGGTCCGAGTGGATGGATGCCTCGATTGCGGACGCCCCCGGCTTGGACGCCGATCACCGCGAGCGCTGTCGATTCTGGTCCAGCCAAGTGTCGGGCGCCTTGGCGCCGAGCAACTTCTTCTGGGCCAACCCAGGCGCGGTTCAGCGCTGTCTCCAAACCGGCGGAGAAAGCCTTGGCAAGGGCTATGCAAACTGGTTGAGGGATCAACGGGAATCGAAAGGCCTGGTCGCGACGGTCGATCGGGACCGCTTCCAGGTCGGGGTGAATTTGGCGGCCACGCCGGGGGCGGTGGTTCACCGCAATCGCTTAATGGAGCTGATTCAGTACGCGCCGAGCACCGATCAGGTGTTCCAGACCCCGATCGTCTTCATCACGCCTTGGATCAACAAATATTACATCCTGGATCTCGCCCCCGAGCGCAGCTTGATGGCCTGGCTGCGCGATCAGGGTTTTACCGTCTTCTCGATCAGTTGGAAGAATCCCGACTCGGCGATGCAGGATGTCGGATTCGAGGACTATGTCCTGGAAGGCGCCTTGGAGGCGATCGAAACGGCGCGGAGCATTGCCGGCACCACGTCCGTCCACGCGGTCGGCTTCTGCATCGGCGGGACCGCCTTGGCCAGCCTCATGGCCTGGCTCGCCGACCCGGCGGCACG
>JBGSKP010000122.1:0-5358 GCA_041741175.1 Thiocapsa sp.
CCGGCGCGGCGCAGCTCGGCCATCGCCTGGCGCTGTTGGGCCGCCAGGGCATCGGTGTCGAGCACCGCGACCACCTGCCCCTGCTCCACGCGGTCGCCCTCCTCCACCTTGACCTGAACCAGCCGTCCGGCCAGCTTGGTCGCGACATCCACCTCGGTGGACTCGATCCGACCGTTGCCGACGGCAAAACCCTCGGGGAGAGCGGCATCGCCGAGTAGATCGCGCAGCGTCACCGGCAAGCTCCGCAGATCGCCTCCACCGATGACCACCCATGCGGTCAGGGCGACAGCCAGAACGACGAGAAGTGGTCCAGCCGCGACCAGCCAGCGGCGTCGTGTGCGCATGGGGTTGGCCCTGGATCATCCGGGCGATTGCGCCCGCGTCGATTCTAACGCCGCAGCGGAAGAAACACAGGGCAAAGCGCAAGGCTCCGGGCCGGCCTCACGCCTCCTGGGTACTTGGCCAGAACAGCCGCCCCCACCGACCATGCAGGCTTTCGTGGATCGACAGCAGGGCCGGGATGACCAGCAGGACAAGAATGGTCGCAAAGGCCAGCCCGAAGGCAATCGAGGTGGCCATGGGGATGAGGAATTGCGCCTGCACGGATTTCTCGAAAAGCAGCGGCGTAAGTCCGGCAATCGTCGTCAGGGAGGTCAGCAACACCGCCCTGAGCCGCTGGCAAGCGGCTTCGATCAGCGCCTGCCGGATCTCGACACCCTGGTCGATCTGCTCCTGGTAGAACTTCACCAGGATGATGGAGTCGTTGATGACGATCCCGGACAGGCCGAACATCCCGAACAGCGAGAGGATGGTCACATCGATGCCGATCAACCAGTGCCCGAAAAGGGCGCCGGTCAAACCGAACGGAATGGCCATCATCACCACCAGCGGCCAGCCATAGGATGAAAAGACCCAGGCCAGAATCACGTAGATGAGGATGAGGCCCAGAACCAGCCCTTTGCGCATGTCATCAAAGGTCTCTCGCTGATCGGCCGAACGGCCTTCAAACGAATAGCTGATTCCATAAGCCGACTGCAGCTCCGGCAGCGTGGACTCGATCAGTCCCTCGATGATGGACCCGGCGTTGTTGACGTCCGAGTCGACATCCGCAGAGACCTCGATCGCCAGCTTGCCCTCGGCATGGCGCAGGATCTCGAAACCGCGTCGGGAGCTCCATTCGGCGACGGTGGTCAGGGGCACCGACGTGCCGTCGACCAGGCGCACGTTCAGCCGCTCCAGGGTTCCGAGGCTTTCCCGCTCAGACCGCGGGAGCTTGACCCGCACCTCGACCTCATCCGCGCCGTCCTGAAAGATCTGCACCAGCTGACCTTCAAACGCGGTCCGCAACTGGGTTCCCAACTCCGCAACCGTCAGCCCGAGCGCATGCCCTGCGGGGGTGAGCGAATAGATGATCTGCTCGCGGCCGAAGGCCATGTCGTCCTCGACCGCCGTGACGCCGGGAAGTCCTTTGATCACTTCGGAAATCGCCAGGGCCGCTGACTTCAGCGTCTGGGCATCGGAGCCGAAGAGACGCACCGTGAGGTCTCGCCCCGGTGGTCCGGCCCGCCGCGATGCAATGGTGAAGCCTTCGAGCCCGGCCGGTAACTGAATGCGCTCACGCCAGGCTCGGATGAATTCCTCGTTACGCACCGCGCGTGCGTCCGGAGCGGTCAACTCCACCTGCAGCCCACCGAGTTGGTCGGCAGAGGAGCCGCCACTGCTATCGGGCTTGGAACCGTGCAGGGCAATGGCAACATTCACCAGCTTACCCTGGTCGAACGCGCGTTCGGTCTCCCACAGGGTGTCTTGCAGGTGCTCAAGCAGCGCATCCACGTTGCTGCGCGGCGTGCCGGCAACGAAGGTCACATTCGCCGAGATGACCTGACCTTCGGGCGTCGGGAAGAAGACGAAAGCCAGCCGTCCGCCGACCAGCAGGCCCACAGCAACGATCAAGGCCGCCAGGGCAGCCGCAATGGTGGCAAACCGATGGTGCACGGCGACGGTCACCAACGGACGGAACAGACGATCACGAAAATAGTCATAGCCGCGATCGAGCCGGGCACGCAGGGAATCAGGCTTCACCTTGTGGGAGTGCAGGAACGCGCTGCGCAGATGACCCGGCAACACCAGCATGCTCTCCAACAGCGAGGCGAGGATGACCGCCACGATGACCAGAGGAATGACATTGAGGATATTGCCGATGGTCCCGCCGACCAACATCAACGGGAGGAATGCCGCAATGGTCGTCAGCGACGAGGCCACCACCGGCGCCATCATTCGCCGCACACCGCCTTCGGCCGCAAGCAAGGGATCCTCACCCATCTGGTGATGCGCCATTGCATCCTCGCCGACCACGATGGCGTCGTCCACGATGATGCCGAGAGCCATGATGAGCGCAAACAGACTCATCATGTTGATACTGCCGCCGGCCAGATACAGGATGAAAAGGGTCGCCATGAAGGACACGGGAATGCCCCAAGCCACCCAGAAGGCGACGCGACCACTCAGAAACAGAAAGAGTATGGCCACGACGAGAATCAGCCCGCCAGCCCCGTTATTGACCAGAAGCATGATGCGATCACGAATCAGCTCCCACGAGGCATCGTAAACGGTCAGCTCGACCCCGGGCGGCAGCAACGGTCGGGTGTCCGCAAGCCACTCGTCGAGCACCTTGGCCGCCGCAAGTGAGTTACCCGTCTCGGAGCGCTGCAGGATCATCTCCACCGCCGGGCTGCCATTCATCGAGAGGCTCAGCGTGGAGTCGCGCGCAACCCGCTCGATCTCGGCGATGTCGCCCAGTTGAAGGTTCAGCGTTTCCTCGGTTTTGATCGGAATCTCGCCGAATTCCAGCGCATCGCGACGCTTGTCGAGACTGCGCAGCTCGCGCGTCGCCTCGCCGCGGCCGATCGCGCCGGCGGGCAGGTCGCGACTGAAGGCGTCGACCCGCTCGCCGATCTGCGGGAGACCCAGCCCCAATTCTTCAAGACGCGCCTGGTCGACTTGAATGCTGATCTCTTCGAGTGGCAGACCCCGGATCTCGACCTTGTCGATTCCGCGCTCCAGAAGCTCCGATTCGAAGCGACGCGCAAGATGGCGCATTTCGTCCGGACGCTCCAACCCGGTCAAGAGGACTCGGGCGATCGACTCATAACGCGTGACCAGCGCGACCTCGGGCTTCTCGGCATCCGCGGGCAGATTGCGGAAGTCATCGACCAGACGACGAACATTGTCCAACGCCAATAATGGATCGATTCCCTCATTGAGCTCGATGGTGATCGCGGAGATGCCCTGGGCGGATGTAGACGTCATCTTGCGCAGGTTGTCGACCGAGCGCAGACGCTGCTCCAACGGGTTGGTGATCCCGTCCTCGATGTCCTCGGCGCTGGCGCCGGTCCAGACCACGCGCACCGTCACCACATCCAGATCGAAACTGGGGAAGAACTGCACGTTGAGGCGATCAAGCGCGAAGATGCCGCTCAGGATCATGATCGCCATCAGCAGGTTCGCCGCAACCTTGTGATGGGCGAACAGACCGATGATGTCGTTTTGGTGACCCATCACCGTGCGGGCTACGGACTTGGTGTCGCCCTGAGCAGCGGGACTGGTCTGATCGGGTGCACCGTTCGTCACTGCACCGTCTCCACCCGCAGACCATCGATGGCGTTCGGCATGTGGGTCACGATCAAGAGATCCCCGGCATGCAGATCCGCAGCATGGACCAGCAGGCGCTCCTCGCCCGTGTCGGTGAACCAGCTCCCCAGGCTGCGCACCGGCACGCCTTGCATGCGACCCTCAACGAGCCTGTAGATCCGGTCGCCGCCATAGACGGCACCAAAGGGCGCCGGCACCACATCATCCCGCGGCGGGCGCTCCAGGCGCAACGAGATCATCTGACCGGCGCGCAGCAGACCGGCCTCGTCATCGACGTCGAAGAGCGCGTCGATGCCGCTGGCGTTGGCCTCACCGGCAAGTCGCTCCATCGACAGGGTCAGGGCGCGATCACCGACCGTTGCGGTTGCCGGTAGCGAGCCCTGGGTCTGGAAAGCCGCGGTCAGCTCCGCCTGGTACGGAGCCGGGATCCGTGCACGCACCTCAAGGCTCTCTACCGCGTAGAGGGTCACCAACACATCGTCTTTGCGCACCTGATCGCCCGCCGTGACCGACACCTTCGCAACGATCGCTTCGTAGGGCGCCACCACCCGCGAGCGTTCAAGCTCCAGTGCGATCTCCGCATATGCCGCCGTGGCACTCTCGATCCGGGCCTCAAGCGCACGCTGTCGTGCCGGGAAATCAAGGATGCTCATCTCGCGATTGCTCACAGCCAGGGCCTGGCGGGCCAACTCCTGCTCGGCGGTGTCCAGATCGGTCTGAGAGCCGGCACGCTGCTTGGTGAGCTGTGCCGCCCGCTCCACGCCATCCCCGGCAATCGACAGCAGCTTGCGCTCCTGCTCCAGGGCGGCAAGATCGGTCTCGTGACGGATCCGCTCGCTCTCCACCTGAGCCTTGAGTTCACCGAGCTGCGCCTGCGCCTGCGCCAGCCTGAAACTGAAATCGCGCGGATCGAGCTCGACCAGGATTTGTCCGGCCTCGACCCGATCGCCTTCCCGCACCAGCACCTGCGCAACCCGTGCCGGTGCGGCCGCGGCGGCACGCAACAGGTCAGGCGTCTGCACGATTCCGTAGAGTTCCAGCCCAGGCGCGAGGCGACGCGGCTCCACCGGTTCCGCCTCCACACGCCACACCCGCTCCTGGATCTGCGTGGGCGTGCTTTCCGGACGGGTCTGCTTGAGATATTGAAAGATTCCGACACCGACGGCCAGAAACACAACAGGCACTACAACTTTTATCAGACGCTTCACAAGATCTCGCGGTGTCGCTTATCAGGGTGGGTAGAATCGGGGCACGCGGCAGTCAAAGCAACGCGTCAACCGGCAGCGCCATAGTCGAAGGTGATCTCCTCGTCGACCGCGATCGCACGACGCGCATACAGATCGAAGCCGTCGAGCTCGGCGTTCGGATCATCGCTGTGGTTCAACCAGCGCAGCAGATTGCGACCTTCCCGGCCGCTCAGGCTGTTGCCCTCGGGGTCATACACCCAGAGCACATAGGTGCCGTCCCGGTCAACCTCCGGACCCTCGTAGGTCCCGATCAAGTCGCCGGTCTGAAACACCATCCTGGCAAAACAACCTTGGCCGTGGATTGCCGAAGCAGCCCGGTAAACACCCGCATTCAAGCGATCCGGCGCAGTCGTTCGGCGCATCGGTGCAGCGGAGGGCGCGGATCAGTTGCGCTTGGCCTTCGCGAAGGCATCCGCCATGGCGCCTGCGCCCGGAACCTCGGCCACCACCTTCGAGCGCG
>JBGSKP010000123.1:0-10204 GCA_041741175.1 Thiocapsa sp.
CTCCAGTGCAGCGGTCATGCCGCTGATGCCACCACCGACCACCAGGATGGTCTCGTTGGTTGCGACGACTGCCGTCATGGACTTTACCTCCGTCTTCGCGGAATGGCGTGGCGAGCGGCCCGGGACAGTCTCGATCAGTGGTGACCGGTCAGTAGCGAAAGGGCGGGACGCTTCGTCGTTCGGAACATTCAAGGCGCGAGGGCGCCCGAATATCGGGATTCGCTAAGATACCCTTGTCGGGGTGCAGCGGCTACGGCAAGCCCTTGAATTTTTCTATCGTAGTTTTTGATGGTTTGATAGAGCGTCGTTATGCGGCTCAAATCGCGTCTTCGAGGGGTCTGCGGGGTTTTCGCTTGGATCGAGCCTGGTTTGGATCAAGAGGCGTTGGAGCGGACGCGATTTGAGGATGTCCATTTTTTGCGATCGTTGGGATGCGATGATTGGTCTCCATCTTCTGTCGCGAGCCCAGCGAGGCCGAGCAGGACAGGGTTTTGACCATCGTGCCGGAAGCGGTCGTGGATGTCGTGAGTCAGGGCTACGAGGCGAAGGATCTGGAGATCGGCCCGCCTTTCTATCTGTCTCAAGGCGTCAAGGACGTGCTCGTCTTCGATCCCCGCACCCTGTTGGTTCTGCATCTGAGCACGGGGCAGGCGCGGCGGCTGACGTCGCCGGTCACCATCGATTCAACGTGCGGGTGCAGCGTGACAATCAAGTGCTCAATCGCGCTCGGTAGCCTCTGGGCTGCTTTGCTTTGGTGCTGCTGTCTGCGTCACCAGTTGGCTCGGTGAGGCGCGATTGCGGTGAAGAGAATTCACAATGTAGCCATCGTGGACGCGATTGCGCACGTTGGTTATGCATGCAGCGCTCAGCAGGAAATGGGAGCAGGTCTGCTCCCATGCGTTGGCTTAGCCCGTCAAGCGGTCAAAGTTTCTCAGCACATCGGCTTCGATCTGCCGCGCATAGGTTTTCAGGTGGCTCTGTTGCTCGGTTGCCCACTGGGATTCGGCCCAGGTCTGTTGTGCCGGGGTCAGGTGCTCATCCACTCCGTGTCGGTCTATCCCTTGACTAATCGTCCGCTGTGGTCGGGTATCGCGGTAGTCCCGGTCGAGATCGGTGTGGAGCATGGCTGGATCCTCGGTGCCTGTGGGTGATTCAAATCGACGTCGTGTCTGTCTGGGCTTTGCTTAATTTCACGCAAGGCGCATACCAAAAACCGACGAAGCCCCTCGTGGGTTGATGAGCCGAGTCCAAGGGCCGCGGAAATCACTCTGAATCGGCGTGATCCTGCCGGAGCGCGTTCCACAGTGCCTCGCCTGGCGTAACGGATTTGCCGGGCGCAGGGGGAACCTAGGGACTGGGTAGGTCGCGGACTGCGCCAAACTGGCGCTGTCCGCGATTTTCGGTGGGTCTAGCCTGGGCGGGTCTAGCGTCTCACGCCGGTTTAGAGCGCGCGACAATCGGCCAGCATCACCTCGCTCTTGGTCCGGCCGGACTGTGAGCCCTGTGCTTCCATGGTCCGGATCACGTCCATGCCCTCGACGACCTTCCCGAACACGACATGCTTGCCGTCGAGCCAGGGTGTTTCGGCGACCGTGATGAAGAACTGGGAGCCGTTGGTGTTCGGGCCTGCGTTCGCCATCGAGAGGATGCCCGGCTCGGTGTGCTTGAGCTGGAAGTTCTCGTCGGCGAACTTCTCGCCATAGATGGATTCGCCGCCGGTGCCGTTACCGTTGGTGAAGTCGCCGCCCTGGATCATAAAGCCCGGGATGATGCGATGGAACGGACTGCCGGCATATGCGAGCGGCTTGCCGCTCTTGCCGACGCCCTTCTCGCCGGTGCAGAGCGCACGGAAGTTCTCGGCCGTCTTCGGGGCGACGTCGGCGAACAGCTCGATCGTGATGGTGCCGGCTGGCTTGCCATCGATGGTGACGTCCATCTCGACCTTGGGGTTTGAAGCAAGAGCAGGTGTTGTCATAGCAGCTAAGAGCACAGTGGTGAGAAAAAGGGATGGTTTAAACATGTTCAACTCCTGTCGCGGCCTATTTATGAACAAATTTTGACCAATTTGTGAGCCAGTAATGACCGATTGGTTTCGGCGTTGTGTTGTACATGTCGGGCTTTGAGATCACGTTTCAGGCGATCCGTCCCGGGTTACTCATTGGCTTCGGCGCCCGGCGGCCTGAAGACCGGCGCTTTGCCCTGCGGCCCGACCGGTCCCGGTCAGGACTCCCCGGATGCCTCGTCGCTCCCCGTCAGACCCGCCGGCGGGGGAAAGCGTGCGACCAGCGCATCCGGCAGCTCGCCACGCCCGGCCTGATAGAGCGCGCCGGATTCCAGCATGATGGTGACCATGACGGCAAGCAAGAGCGGCACGACGCCGATCCGCGCCCAAACGGCGCTGGCCATGTCCTGGGACTCCAGTTTGTGCCGCTCCATTTCCTGCATGGCCGGTGGCAGGGTTCGCAGTTGTGCCGCGATTTCCACCTCGTCCTGCCTCCCGATCAGCGCGATGCTCAGCAGGGCCGCGCACACCAGATAGGCGATCAGAATGAGTCGATAACGGCTGGCGGCCAGCCGCCAGTGGGTTGCGGCAAACCAGCCGATCGTCCCGTTCGGTCGCCGGGATCTGATCCAGGTGATGCCGATCAGCAGCAGCGACAGGGCCAGTGGAATCGACACCGCGAGCCACTTATAGCGTCCGATCATCGAGTCCGGCTCGGCCATCGAGCCGGCCAGGAGCGCAACCCCGATCAGAAGGTTGAAGACGATGAGATTGACCATGGCCAACTCGTGGGGCGTTTTGGCCTTGCGGCGGGTCGTCTCGTCGACTGCAAAAAACATGGTTGCGCATCCGTAAGGGGCGGTTGAAACCTGCGATCCGGGCCGCGCCTCGAACGCGCCTCGCGCCCCGCCCATTTTGGAGCCTCTCCCGCCGAGAACGCAAACACGTCGGTTGTTGAGCGGGCACACGGTGGTGTCGGTCGGTTTATGCGATCATCCGACGGCAGCGACAACGACAACATTACGAGGAGTCAGGACGAGGATGCACGAGATCACCCCCTACCCCGATAACAGCGCCGACGCCATGCTGCGTGTCATCTCACTGTTCATCATCAGCGATGGCGAGGTCAAAGACGAGGAGATGGACATGCTCGAGGAGCTTGGCGTCTTCAACCGCTTCGGCGTGGATCGCGAAGAGTTTGCAAAGGTCTTCGATGCCTACTGCGACGACCTGATCGAACATGCCGGGACCGCGCGTTTTGTCGGACTGGCTGATCCGGACTGGGTCGACAGTGTGCTGGCGTCGGTCACGGATCGCACGGCACGACGGACACTGGCCCGAATTCTCCTGCTGCTGGCCCGTTCGGATGGCTTCTTCTCGGACGTCGAGCTGGCGATCTACCGCCAGATGCTCGACCGCTGGGAGATCGACATCGACTCCCTGGCCGAGCCCGATTGAGCCCAATTCAGCCCAATTCAGCCTAATTCAGCCCAAGTGAGCCGAAGTCAGCACCGCGTGCAGGCATGTACCGGCAGACCCGCGTTCATCCAGCCCGATGCCTCGGGGCTGCCGACCATCCCGCCGGGGACGTTGTAAACGTTGGTGAACCCGCGATCCATGAGCTCCTTTTGCATCTGGCCGCTGCGATTTCCGGTGCGGCAGATGAGTGCGATCGGTGCGGACTTGTCGCCGCCGACCTCGGCCAGAACCTGCTCGGCGAACCCCGCCGGGCCTTTCGGATTGAGCATGTCGATGCGATGCGCCCCCTCGGCCACGCCGGTCTGGCGCCACTCCATCGGGGTGCGGATGTCGATCAGGGTGACCTCGCCGCTTCGGGTGCGCTCGAATGCCTGGGGGGGCGTGAGGACCGGGCCGGTCGTCGGCAGGCATCCGGCCAGCAGGAAGGCGATCGCGATCAACGCGACGATCGGTTTCGGGAAAGCCTGTGTACGCAGCATGAGATCATCCAGGTCTACGGCAGTGACAAGATCGTGCACCCCAGATAGGTGCGGCGACGCCGGACACAACCCCGGGCGGTTGCACCAGCCGGCCTCTGGGTATACTTCGGGCTTGAGCAGGTCGGTTCACCGCCCCGATGGGCAACCGATCGCGACTTGGCCAACCATCCAGCATTGATACCTTCAGCATCGATACATTCAGCATCGGTACAACTAGCATCGGTACACACGGAGCGCAACCTATGACTCAGTCTATCCTTATCGGTAAAGGACCCGAGCCGGTCTCGATCCTGGCGGGCATGGCCAACCGTCACGGTCTGGTCGCCGGCGCGACCGGAACCGGCAAGACGGTAACGCTCCAGCGGCTCGCCGAGCAGTTCAGCCGCATCGGCGTGCCGGTCTTTCTCGCCGACATCAAGGGCGACCTGGCCGGCATCAGTCAACCGGGCGGCGGCAACAAGCGCGTTGCCGAGCGTGTCGCCGAGATGGGCCTGGAGCAGGAAGACGGTTTCGTCTACGCCGGCAATCCGGTGATGTTCTGGGACATTCAGGGCGAGCAGGGTCACCCGGTCCGCACGACCCTCAGCGAGATGGGGCCTGTGCTCTTAGCGCGCCTGCTCAATCTCAACGAGGTGCAGGAAGGCGTCATCAATATCGTCTTTCATGTGGCCGACGAGAATGGCTGGCTGCTCCTGGACATGAAGGATCTGCGTGCCCTGTTGGTGTACGTGGCCGATAACGCCGCGGCGCTGCAAACCCGCTACGGCAACGTCTCGCCCGCCAGCGTCGGGGCGATTCAACGGCGTTTGCTGAGCCTGGAGCAGCAGGGCGGTGACCGGCTTTTCGGCGAGCCGGCGCTGTCGCTCCAGGACATGATGCAGACCGACGGGAAGGGCCATGGTTATATCAACATCCTGGCTGCGGATAAGCTGATCCATACGCCCGAGATCTATTCGACCTTCCTGCTCTGGCTGCTCTCTGAGCTGTTCGAGGAATTGCCCGAGACCGGCGATCCGGACAAGCCCAGGCTGGTGTTTTTCTTCGACGAGGCACACCTACTCTTCAAGGATGCGCCCAAGCCCCTGCTGGATAAGATCGAGCAGGTCGTGCGGCTGATTCGCTCCAAAGGCGTCGGCATCTATTTCGTGACCCAGAACCCGATGGATGTCCCCGAGACCGTGCTCGGGCAGCTCGGCAACCGTATCCAGCACGCCTTGCGCGCCTTTACGCCGCGCGATCAGCGCGCGGTGCGGGTCGCCGCACAGACCTTCAGGCAAAATCCGGCGCTCGATACGGAGACCACCATCACCGCACTCGGCGTCGGCGAGGCCCTGGTTTCCACGCTCGACCAGCAGGGGATTCCCGGCATCGTCGAGCGGGTGAACGTGGCGCCGCCGGGGAGTCATCTCGGTCCCATCGAGCCCCAGGTGCGTCGCGCCGTCATGGATCAGTCCCTGGTGAAGGGCATCTACGACGTCGCCATCGACCGGGTATCGGCATACGAGATCCTGGAGCAGCGCGCCGGGCAGGCCGCCGCCGCAGCGTCCGCCCCCGAGATTCCGGATCTGTCCGAGATTGAAAAGCTCTTCGGCAAGGGGCAGGGCGCCGCCTCCGGCGGATCGAGCGAGAAGGCCCCGAGTCGACGCGCCAGCACGCGCCAGGGCCCGATGGAAGCCTTTGCCACGAATGCCATGCGCTCACTCGGTACCCAGATCGGGCGTCAATTGGTGCGCGGCATCATGGGTTCGCTGCAGGGCGGCAGTACGCGCTCGCGCAAGTGACGGCGATCTGTCGGTCGTTCGCGAAGTCCCGGTTGACCGTTTCGTGGTCGGCTTGCGACCGCGCTGGGTCAGCCCCAACCTTTCGGCTTGGGGCGCACATGACCGCAGCCTGATTGCTTAATCGGGATAAGGCTGCGTACCGATCAACAGAACAGAATAAGAACAGATACCGCCGGGAGATCCCTTTGCAGCACAAACTCAAAGTTCTCAAGCCGGAAGAATATTTCATCGAGGACGAGCCCTATTACGAGCCGGTCGGCGACGAGGTCGAGGTCTTCGAGGCCGCCTACGGCAATGCGCTGCCGATCCTCCTCAAAGGCCCGACCGGCTGCGGTAAAACGCGCTTCATGGAGCACATGGCGTGGCGCCTCAAACGTCCGCTGATCACCGTCTCCTGCCACGATGATCTGACCTCATCAGACCTGGTCGGACGTTTTCTGGTGAAGGGCGGCGAGACCATCTGGGTCGACGGCCCGCTCGCCCGCGCCGTGCGCGCGGGCGGTATCTGTTATCTGGACGAAGTGGTCGAAGCCCGCAAAGACACCACGGTCGTGATCCACCCGCTGGCCGACGATCGCCGTGTGCTGCCGATGGAAAAGCTCGGCGAGCTGCTCGAAGCGCCTGAGACCTTCTGTCTGGCCATGTCCTATAACCCCGGCTATCAGAGCGTCCTGAAAGACCTCAAGCAGTCGACCCGCCAGCGCTTCGTCGCCCTGGAATTCGACTATCCGGGCGCGGCCCTGGAGCAGAAGATCGTCGAGAAGGAATCCGGGATCGAATCAACCCAAGCGCGTCAACTGGTCAAGTTCGGACACATGACCCGGAATCTGAAAGGCCAGGGACTCGACGAGGGCGCCTCCACCCGCCTGCTGGTCCATGCGGCCAAGCTCATGGTCGCGGGCATCGCCCCGGTCGTGGCCTGTCGCAGCGCCATCGCCCAGGCGCTCACCGACGACCCCGACATGCTCGCCGCGGTCAACGAGCTCAGCGCCTCGCTGTTTTGAAGCGCGTCCCGAGCGATCTGCGCGGTGATCGGATTGGGGTGGCCGCGCACACCTCTGGAGGCGTTGAGGTGGACGCGCTTCAAAGTGGTCAAAGGGTGCTTCGCATGGCCTAACCAAGTGTGGCCGCGATCCTAGACCTGGTGTAGATGAAGGCGCGCGCTGAGCCGTTGCGGGTTGGCGATGATTTCACCCGCACCGCATCCACCGGCACTGCTTATGCCTTCTCGGCCGACAGCCTCAAGCACCCTATCGGCGCGCCTGGCCCGACCGACGGCCTACAAGCCGAGGGCGTTGCCGATCGTGACCGGGGTGATGTCGGGTGCGAGGACGCTCAGGAAGTTGAAGACATGGCGCGGGGGCGAGGCCCGGCGCGGCAGTACCAGGTCGGTGGTCAGGGGCCGGAACAGATGGGTCACGTCCAGCCCGACGAGCGCGGGGTACTCGGCGGCGGAGAAGGCGGATTGCGCCACGATGGCGATGCCGATCTTGCTGTTCACGAACTGCAGGATCCGGTGACTGCTGGCGAAGGAGATGTTGACCGGGGAGTGGAGTCCCGCGCCGACAAACGTCTGGTCGACGACAAAGCGCGATTGCGCGGCGTTGTCGTATGAGCATACCGAATAGTGCGCGAGATCCTCCAGTCCGACCGTCGGCATCCCCGTCAGCGGATGATCCCGCGGCACCACCAACAGCAGCCGCCACTCCTCGATCGGAAAATAGAGTAGGTCCGGATCCTGATCCGGCGCCTCCGCCAGCAGTCCCAGATCGGCTTGGCCGATGCGCAGCATGGCCGTCGCCTGGAGCGTGTTTTCCTCCGAGACGGTCACCTCGATCCCGGGCATCATCTCGCGAAAGTCGACCATCGCATGATGCAGCAGGTTGTGCGCGGCGTGCCGATTGGCGACCACCTTCAGACAATCGTGCCGCTCGTTCGCGAGCGAGCGGCCGATCTCGCGGATCCGCCGCACGTCCATCAGAACCCGCGCGACGATCTCGGCGATCTCCACCCCGGCACGGGACAGGCCGACCAGGCGCTTGCCTTCGTGGAGGAAGAGTTCCACCCCCAGTTCGTCGGCTAACTCGATAAGCTGGCGGCTCACGCCCGGCTGGGAGGTAAAGAGCCTCTTGGCGGCGACCGAGATGTTGAAATCCTGCTCGATGACCTCGTGAAAATACTCTAATTGCCTGAGTTTCAATTCCTTAGACGCCTGTTGTGCAGGGCATCCGGCCCTATACCTTCTGGGTATATAAGCATAGCCTAAAGATATTTCACCTGCGACTGGTCGCCAACCATAATCTAGCCATGCGGATCAAGCAGCGGGCCATATGCCCCGAGACCGCATCGAGGGTTCGATGCCTCTGCGGCGTCAAGCCTGGGAGGGTCTCCGGACCATCGAGGTCGGCCAGGAACGGCCGGATGTCCGACCGGACAGGCCTCGCCGAACCGCCGTTACGAGTATCAACAGGACGCACAGAACAGGGTGAATGAGATGAGAACCAATACGACGATGAAACTCACCACGCTTACAGCGGCAATCGGGCTTGCAATGGGTTCGGGTGTCTATGCGGTCGACACCTTCGAGGCCGGACAGGATGTGGGCTATCAGGTTGATGAGATCGCCTTAATCTCGGTCAGCGCTGATGTGACAGGCCTGGCGATCACGACCACGGTGGACGGGTTGGCCGGCGCGGCACCTGCGGACGATTCGGATACAAGCTCGACTTGGGCAATCACGGTGAATAAAGCCGCTGGCAAAAAGGTGACGGCGCTCCTGGGGGCGGCCATGCCGGCGCACACCTTGTTGTCGGTCGAACTGGCGGCGCCGTCGACGGGCGCGTCAAAGGGCAAGGTTGGGTTGAACACCCGTGATACTGGCGTGGCGGTGGCGGCCATTGATGTCGTGGACTCGATCGAGCCGGTTTACCAGAACGGCATGCAAGTCGAGTATACCCTCAGCGCCGATGTCGAGGCGGGGGTTATCACGGCAACGACCGCGCACGTGACCTACACGGTGGCTGACCTCTAAGCGACTTGCCGGGGCGCCTCCCCGCGAAAGGGTTCCCAGCGGGTCTATAACCCGCGGTGGGACCCTAGCTAGATTCAGGGATGGGGGACAGCCGACGGCGGGACCATTCATGCGCGGACGATTATTCATTGTCGCGGCCACCCTGCTCCTGATGCTCGACGCCCAGGCGGCAAGCGTCAGTGTCATGGGTAACTGGTTTGAGACGATCGGGCCAACTGACCTGGTTGCGGGCGCCGGGACAGACCTGCGCTCCCCCATCGAGAGTGGCCCCTACCAGGTCTGTATCACCGTTTCCAACACGGACGGCGCGCCTTGGACCATAACCGTCCAACGCGCGGGCGCCGACCTACCCGCAGATGTCACCCTTGCGGTGCGCCGCACCGGAAGCGGCAGCTGTAGCAGTCTCACGGGAGGGCTGGACTATCAGACCCTGGGCGATCAGGGGCAGGCATTCGTTTCCGGACTGGGCGATTGCAACGAAATTGGGATCCAAATGCGGCTCGAGGGCGTCTCGATCCTGCAGCCGCCCGGTTTCAATGGCACTACGGTCCTCTATACGGTTCAGTGACGAGGGATTTGGATATGTTCCGCCGGGTCAGATGGTCTTTCTTCCCCTTTGTGCTGCTGGCGGTGCTTGGTGCGGGCTCGACCCGGGCCGGCGTCTATCTCAACAGCGATATGACCCAGGAGAAGGTGGTCCGGGCCGGCGAGAGCTATCGTGGCACCATCGTACTCAAGAATACGGATGACACCCCGGCCGAGGCCAAGGTCTATCAGACCGACTACAGCTACGCCGCAGACGGTACCAGCCTGTATGGAGAGCCCGGGCGTCTCCCCCGTTCCAATGCTAAATGGATCAGTTTGAGTCGCGAGGTCGTAACGGTCCAGCCCAAGGGGACCGAGCGGATCGATTTCGAGGTAACGGTCCCCGGAGGCAAGGCCGCGGGACTCGCCGGGAGCTATTGGAGCATGATCATGGTCGAGCCCATCACCAAGGAGTCACGTGAGTCAGCGGCCGCGGTGCCACAAGGGACTGTCCAGGTGAGCCAGTCGATGCGCTATGGAGTACAGGTGGTCACCCAGATTGGCAAGACCGGTACAACAAATCTGACCTTCGCGAACCCGCAACTGGTTAACAAGGAAGGCAAACGCCTGTTCGCCATTGATGTCACCAACACCGGCGAGCGATCGCTGAGGCCCGGTCTTTGGCTTGAGCTTTATACCGAAACCGGTAACCCGGTTGGCAAGTTTCAGGGTGAGGCCAGGCGTCTTCACCCAAGCACATCAGTACAGTTTCTGATCGACCTGGGTCAAACCCCCAACGGCAAGTATCTGGGCCTGGTCGTCGCAGACGGCACCGGCGACAATCTGTACGGTGCCAACGTCGAATTGGAGATCGAATAACCTCCTTGGGCCGGGTTGAGCGCCCGCC
>JBGSKP010000124.1:0-12952 GCA_041741175.1 Thiocapsa sp.
CGAAGTCCGCCCCGCGCAGCGTCTCCACGACCGGGCAGGAGGCGCCGGGCGGAGCATCGCGAATCTCCAGAGCGCGACGCGGCGCGCCGTTGCCTGCCGACGTTGCCGCGGGGGCGCGTTTCTTGAGTTCGCGCAGGATCGGCACGCCCATCGCCTGTCCGACGTTCATCAGACCCCGGGCGAAGGCAATCCCGTCGGGTGTGGTCCCGCTGTCGATCGTACCGGTGACGAACAGATGCTCGCTGATCGCCTGCTCCGGGCACATCCAGGTGCAACTGCCGCAGCCGTGACACAGATCGTCGAACACCAGTGTCGTTTGGCCAACCACGGCAATCGCATTGAACTGGCAGATCTCGGCGCAGGTGCCGCAGTGGGTGCAGATCTGCTCATCCACTCGCGGGACCTGGACCCCGACGTCGCGATGGACTTCCAGACTCGGATGTAGAAACAGCGCGGCGTTGGGTGCCTCCACGTCGCAATCGAGAAAACGCACCGCGAACCCTTCGGCCGCGACCTGCGCGAGACTGGTGGCAACGGTGGTCTTGCCGGTGCCGCCCTTGCCGCTGGCGATGACGATGCGCATCCCGGTTCAGTCTCCGTGATGGCCGCCATGCGTGGCGCTATCGGCCGGTGTCAAGTGGCCCGACATGAACGCGGCCAGGATCTCGGCGGCGCTGCGGGCCTCATTGTCGGACCCAAGGAGACATTGGATCTGCGCCGCGGACAGGGTGCGGTACGCCTTGGGCCCGAACGCCCCGCTGACGACCGCTTGCGCGCCGAGTTTGGCGATACACTGCGCGGCCAGCACGCCCGCACCGCCCGATGCCGAGAGGGCTGGATTGGCATGGACGGTCCAGTCGCCGGTGTCCGTTTCCACCAGACAGAAGGACTGCGCGCGCCCGAAGCGGGCGTCGAATGGCGCATCAAGCGTCTGGCCGGCAATTGAGATCGCGAGTTTCATCAGTCGTGCGCTCCGTTCGAACCGGTCGCGTCCATGAATGATATGGGGAATGACATGGATTTCTCCTTGCAGGCCTGTTGTGGCAGGTCAATGGCGCGGCTGTCGTGGTGAGCGAGCCGGGCAAGTCTGCTCGATCGCTTCGGTCCGGATCAGCCTGTCAGGCCATCCTCGCCGATGAGAAGCCTGGTGTCGGTGAGATAGCGATGCTTCGGGATGACCAGGTTGGTGGGCGCCGGGACGTTCTTGAAGACCCGCGCTGCCAGATCAAAACGCGAGCCATGGCAGGGGCAGAAGAAACCGCCCTTCCAATCCGGACCCATGTCGTCTGGAGCGACTTCAGGCCGATAGGTCGGCGAGCAGCCCAAATGCGTACAGATGCCGATTGCAACCAGATAGGCCGGCTTGATGGAGCGGGTCGCGTTCTGGCAATAGACCGGCTGCTGCGGTACCTCGGAGGCTGGATCGACCAGGTTCGGATCGTTGCCCGGCAAAGCGGCGAGCATCTCGGGTGTCCGATGGGCGATCCACACCGGCTGGCCGCGCCATTTGACACGCAGCAGACCGCCCGGCTCCAGATTGTCGATATCCGCCTCGACCGGCGCTCCGGCGGCCCGTGCGCGGGCACTCGGATTCATCGATCCGATGAAGGGAACCAACGCAAAACCGGCGCCCACGGTCCCCACCAGAACGGTGGTGGAGACGAGGACGCGTCGCCTCGTCTTGTTCACAACGTGCTCGCTCATGGGGGGTCTGTCTCCGAACGATTACACGCCGAACCGATGCCGGGCAGCGCTCCTCGTCGTTAGGATGGAAGTGGGATGAATGTGATATTCCGACTGGACTGGTTGGCATTATCCGCAGTCACCGCGTGCATTTCCCTGATATCCGTCAATGTCAAACGCACATATGTGCGTTTTACTGATCGCCTTGATCAGCATAATCGAGCCGTGGGAGGCATGATGCCGGGTCGCAAGCGACGCGCGCGCTGTATCGGATTCGATCCGGGTTTTCTCTGTTTCAAACCCTGCGCTCGGCCGGGACGGGGCTTGGAGACACTGACGCTGGGCGCCGACGAGTTGGAAGCCTTGCGTCTTGCGGATCTGGAAGGCCTATATCAGGAGGACTGTGCCGCGCTGATGGGCATCTCGCGGACCACCTTCTCACGCACACTGACGCAGGCGCGCCGCACGGTGAGCGATGCCTTGATCAACGGCAAGCGACTGCTGGTCGAGCCGAGTGCAAACAACGGAAACGCGCTCCTGCCATCGGACGATTCCATGGGATAGCGCACCGTCAACGTCCCGAGACAACATGTCCAGGCTGTAAGGGGTGTGATCACCCATCCGGACGGCGTTCGGATCAGGTGCGCAGCCGACTGGCTGGAGCCGGGATGCCATTGGACCTGTCGTCGGTCCCTGGCATGCTGCATGCGCTCGAAAAACACGGCATCCTGACCTACCATAAGCGCCGCTGGACACTGAAGGACCAACCGGCAGCCACGCAACCGCCGCCGCTGTCGCCGCGGAGAACATCCCGAGCAGATCGGCGACATTGAGGAGGACGCGTATCCGGACTTTCGGTCCGTAAGCCAAACCTACCGGCTTTAGCCGGTGGTTGTTTAGTGGCTTCAGTCCAACAAATAGCAAACATAACAAGGTATTGACCCTGGTCAGCCTTCCTGCAACAGCATGCGCAGATCCATCAGCGCCGCGTTGGCCTTGGCGATGTAGGAGGCGAGCACGAGAGAGTGATTCGCCAGGATGCCGTAGCCATCCCCGTTGAGGACGATCGGACTGCCCATCGGCTTGGTCGCGCCCTTGAGATCCCGGATGATCTGTTGGAACGATACCTCCGCCCGCTTGGCCTTCAAGACAGCGGCGAAATCGACTTCAATCGCCTGCATCATGTGAAAAAGCGCCCAACTGTATCCGCGGGCACAGAAGTACACGTTATCGACCTGATCCCAAGCGGTCTGACTGGACGCGGGCTCACCGTTCTGCGGGGCACGCTGCGCAACGGGACCGGGTATCCCGATCACGGCAGCCAGATCGCTGTCCGACACACTGGCGGTCAACCGCACGCCGAAATTGCCCAGACGTTTTTCGACCACGGCAAGATAGGCGGCGAGATTGTCGGCGCGTGCGAAGAACTGCGCGCTGGGAACGTCGCCCTGGTTCAGATCCGCGAGGTACTGTCTGAGGGCATCGATCCCCTGCGCATACTCGGTTTCGGCTTCGGGAAGAACCCAGGACTTGGGGTCGATCGCCAGACGCAGGTCGGCCTCCTTCACGTCGGTATTCTCGATCGATTGGCTCTGCGATCGGCTGAAGTCGTTCCGTAACGTACGGGTATAGTCACGCAGCGCCATCAGCGTACCGCACTCCCAACTGGGGGTGTTGTCGAGAAAGACGCCGGGCGGCAGGCGGTCGTTATAAAGGAAGCCGCCGGGCTTCCCGAGGAGCGTCTCCCCGATCTTGATCGACACGGCCACGCCGCGGCTTCCAGAAACCGGATCCTGCCCCGGCCGAAGAGGTAACGTATCGGCCAGCTCCGCGACATCGAATGTTCTCGGCTGGATGGACCAATGGACCGCAAGGCCGAGCAGAGCCACACCCAGAACACCGAGCAGGATCAATGCGGAACGCCACGGAATCCGGTGCAAGTGCCCTTCGGCAGCAGGTGGCGAGGATCGTTCGGGCACTGCGGATGGAATCGAGAGGGGTTGTTTCATCGAGATGATCAGTCTGAATATCGTTATGTCATAACATTAGCGTTTTCTAATGATCGAGACATTGCGGATTCTCAGTGATCGACAAATGGAGTGGATCCATGACTTTGCGGTTAAGGCGCCATCAAATAGATCTCGACTCGCCGATTGAGCCGACGGGCCTCGGCGCTCTGGTTGTCGGTGAGAGGACGGGTCTCGCCGAGGCCATCGGTCTGGATACGATCCGCATCGATGCCCATTGCCACCAGGGCGTCGCTCACCGCACGCGCGCGTGCTTGCGAGAGTGCGAGGTTGCTCGATGCGCTGCCGGAGCGATCCGTATGCCCCTCGATCCGCACGATCAGGCCCACTTGTCGCGCGAGGACGTCGGCGATTGCCCGCAGACCGTCCGGGCGCTCCGATGCAAGCGCGCTGCGCCCGACCGGGAAACGCAACTCGACCTCGCTCAGCGTCACCAGGTATCCCCGTTCGGTTGGTCGGGCATCCAGAGCGGCAAGGTCGTCGTCGAGCCGGGTTGGTGTGATCGCCCGGGCGACCAGGATGGGCTCGGTCGATGTAATGATCCCGTCGACAGACTCGGTTCCGAGCTCGGTTCTGGCCTCGGCCTCGGGGGCCGGCTCCGCTGCTTGAGAATCGATGGTGCTGAGAGTCGCCTGCGGCGGCTCGGCGGCGATGATGCCTACCGACGTGCCGGTTTCGGTCGCCGTGGCGGTCATCGCCGCTGTGTCTTTCTCTCGGCTGTAGACCAGGAGGGGACCGGCGGCAAACGCCACCACGAGTAAGAGCAGGGCGTAGATCGAATTGGATCGTACCGGTGGGGCGGCATCGGACATACTGGTTCCTCAAGGAGCGAATCGATTCGACAACGCGCCAACCGGCCGGCGTTGGGCGGTGAGCAGCGCGGGGAGCGCAGGTCGACGGGGTTGGCGAGGCGTCAGTGACCGGGCACGCAGATCCCGTTTCGCTGCACCGCAATGGCCGTGCGTACCAGCAGCAGGGTGACGATCCCGGTCAGCAAGGTCAGCAGTCCCATCCCCAGATAGCGATAAAAGTCCTGCCCGGACTGCTCGAACATCAAGAGACTCGCAATGCTGATCGCCGCCAGCGGGAAGGAGTAAGCCCACCAGGATAGAAAGAAGCCAAGCCGCAGAAAGCGGTTTGCCTGGGTGAACAACAAGAGTGTCAAAAAGAGACCAGCGTAATAGAGCACGCGCGCAAACGAGTCCAGTTCGCCGACAAGGCGCACGTAGGCGATGAATCCAATGGCGGGCGGGGCAATCAGAATGAACAGCGTTGGCATCAGGCGCTCATCGATCGGGTTATGAAAGAGCACCCGATAGACGATGATTGTCATCAGGATCAGCCAGAACAGAATGCCGATGCTGAAGAAAAACCACGACAGATCGATATAGCCCAACGGAACGCCGGCCACCGGGACCAGGATGTTACCGACGGCCGGGATGAACCAGGCTGGGTTCATATGCTGCACCTGGAAGTGCTCGTGATGCATCCAGACGTTCATGACGTAGAGCGTGATGACCAGATGAAGCGCCGCTCCGACCATCCAGAGCCCCCGGCCGACGTCAGGCATGACAGGAAGACAGGCGATGGATAGCAGCAGCAGACTGATTGAGATGGTCGGAAAGAAATTGAGCTTCACCGGGTGGCGCAGCTCCTCGATCACGGCTCCACGGTATAGGACAAGCTTGGCTGCGTAGATAAGCGACAGAACGACGAAGACCGTAGCGGTCGCCCCGATCAGCCAGGGTGTCACGCCCAGGTCGAGATCCAGCACCTTTTGCGCCTTCTCCCAACCGATGGTGAGACCCGAGAGCCCCATCACCATCGCGAAGAAGGAGATCGGAAAATAAGCCAACCGACCAGGCTGCTGCTGCACAGTCTCCATCGTGCCTCCGGACTGCTTCGGTTAGAGAATCGCCGGCATGGGCGCGAACAGGAGGACGGCCAGCATCGCCGTGGTCGCCAGTACCGGCGCCCACAACCAGTAGGCAGAGGCTGCGACGAGGGTGCGTGACGCTTTAGGATCGATCCGGGTCTGCTGTGTCATGGTCGAACTCCGCTTGTGGTCGAGCGTCCTGGTTCTGCGCGCTGGTTTGAGTAACCGGCAGCAGTCCCATGCAACTCGGAGAGTGATAACGAGGTTGCGACGCAGTGTAGGGATCGCCGGCAGCGGGTGCATTGATAAATCACACACTGAAAAACTTGGTTATCGCCTCTGTCATGCCGGTGCGAGGCCCGACTTGCCGAGCCGACACCCGGATCAGCTCAAAGGATGCCGGGGAGATGCGTCTCGACATCCAACAGAGGTCTCCATCATCGGGCGCCCTCGCTCTAAAGTGTTTTAAAAACGCAACATTTTGCGCTCAGATGTATCGCAAAGACCTGATTGTGAGATCGCATTTAAAAAAACTTGGCAATCACGCGACATGTGCTATTTTTGCCCTTGTGGGTTTCGCGAAATGGACAGACCGTTCGATCGCTTTCGATCATCGGCATGCTGCACCGGATGCACACCAGCTTCCAACAGGTCTCTTTCTCAGGGGGAATGATATGAACGCCGTAACCGTTAGTGCGATCTCGACCCTGCTGGTCGTGAGCCCGATTGCTGTGATGGCGCAGGGCGCGGACATGTACACCACCGAGCAGGCCCTTTCGAGCTTCGATGACCGCTGGTACATCTCTCCTTTCGCCACCTACACCTGGGCGGATGAGAATCGGGCGACGGACGATGGTGAAGGGTTTGGGTTCGCGGTTGGTAAACCCATCAACGAATGGCTCAACCTGGAACTGCGTGGCACCTTCACCAACCTGATCAGCGAAGACCCCGCTGACTTGAGCGCAAGCGAGCTCGAGGATCGCTACAACGACTTTGTTGCGAACGGGTACCAGGGTGGAGGAGACTTCGGTGTGGGCGACCTCGCCCTTGATGGGCTGTTCTTCTTTAGCCGCGGCGCAGTGCAGCCTTACCTGCTCGGCGGTCTCGGCGTCATCAGCGATGACTTCACCTGCAACCGGACCGAGGCGAACTTCATCGGCGGTTGCGAGAACTCAAGCAACAGTTTCAGCTTCATGGCCGAGGCCGGTGCCGGTGTCATGGTTCCGGTCAGTGAGTACGTGTCGCTGCGTGTCGACGGGCGTTACCGCTATGACGATAACGCGGCCGAGATCAGGGACCAGTCCGACTTCGGCGACTGGATCGTGACGGCAGGTATCGCGATCCCGATCGGCACCCGGGTCAAACCCGTGACCCGCAAATACGAACTGTCGGCAGACGCCCTCTTTGGCTTTAACCAGGATACCCTATCCCCCACCGGCGCCAACAATGTCAACAATCTTGCCAATGAGTTGAACGAGGTGAACTACGATCGCGTGCAGGTCGATGGGCACACCGACCCGATCGGTTCCGCTGAGTTTAACCAGGGTCTCTCGGAGCGGCGTGCGACGACGGTGGCGACCCAACTCGTCACCGACGGCGTTCCGAGCGATCGCATTCGTGCCCAGGGCTTTGGTAAAACCAACCTGAAGGTCACTGAGGCGGATTGCGCCGGCGCTACTAGTCGGGCGGCGCTGATCGAGTGCTTCCAGCCGAATCGCCGGGTGGAAGTGACGGTCGATGGGGTAACTCCGAAGTAACGGATCGCGTCATACCCTGAATCAACACAAGACCGGGGGATCCGCAAATCCCCCGGTCTTGTGTTGCCTGGCTTGATCATGGTTCTCTCGACTTCGCAGACTGCCTGATCGGCGTTCCGCGCAGCGGCCCTCCGGCAATCCCACAATCGGATCCGCTAAGCAGACTGTTGGCACTCAGCAGCGCTGCCCGTCAGGGGTGTGCGCCAAAGGGCCAAATCAAGGGAGCCAGAGCGCAGGTCACGATCCCTGCCATGACGTTCAGAGGCAGCCCGATCCGGACATAATCGCCGAACCGATAACCGCCCGGCCCCATCACCATCAGGTTGGTCTGAAAGCCGATCGGCGTCATAAAGCTCGCGGAAGCCGCCATCATGACGGTGAAGAGAAAGGGCTTCGCATCCACGCCCATCGCCTCGGCCGCGCCCACCGCGATGCTGAACACCAGGACCGCCGCGGCATTGTTGGTGATGACTTCTGTGAGAGTGGTGGTTATCGCATAGACGATCACCAGGGTGAGCCAAGGGTTCCCTTGGGCCAAATCGATCAACTCGCCGGCCATGAAGCCGGCCGCGCCGGTGACCTCCAGAGCTTTGCCGAGTCCCAGCGAGGCGGCGATAACGATCAAGACCTGCCAGTCGACAGCACGACGTGCCTGGGTTGCGGTCACGCAGCGAAAGGCAAGCATCGCCCCTGCGGCCAAGAGTGCAGCCTCCAACATTCCCCAATCAAAGGGCTCGAAAACGGCGATGAGGATCATAGCAAGAAGGATTCCCAGAGCGAATCCCGCCTTCTCCCAGCGCACCGGCTGTGAACTCTCGACCGCGCTGACCAAAAGAAAATCACGCGAGATGCGATGACTCTCAACGAAGGCGGGCAGCGCTTCGATCAAGAGCGTGTCGCCTGGTGCGAGCACGATGTCACCGATTTTTTGCTGGATCCGTGAACCTGCACGGGCTACGGCGAGCACGACGGCGTTGTAACGGGTTCGGAACTGACCGTCGCGGATGCTCAACCCCACCAAGGGACAATCGGCTGAGACGACGACCTCGACCAGACTGCGGCGATGTCGTGTCGCACGTAGATTGTCGTTGTCGTCGGCCACGGGTAAGAGTCCGCGAATGTTGCGAAGGTCGACGATGGAATCGACGATTCCGACAAAGACCAAGCGATCCGACGGTTGAATACGCTCCTGCGGAGAGACGGCGGGCATCAGTCGATCGTCCCGCAGGATCTCGGCGAGGAAGAGTCCGGGTAGACCTCGCAGTCCAGCCGACTCGATCGACTGACCGACCAGAGGGCCCTTGGGATCGACCTCCATCTCGACGGTGTAGGAACGGGCATCGGCGCCGTCGAGATCGATGACCGGCCGCCGCTCGGGCAACAGGACACGTCCGGCCAACGCGATGTAGACTATCCCGATAATGGCCACCGGCAGACCGATCCACATGATGTCGAAGAGCCCGATGCGCTCGCCGCCACCGTCCGCCCAGAGACCGCTAAGAACCAGATTGGTGCTGGTCCCGATCAGGGTCAGGGTTCCACCGAGGATGGCGGCATAGCTCAACGGCAGCATGAAATGCGAGGCCGATTGGCCCATCCGCCGCGACCACTCGGCTACGGCAGGAATGAAGAGCGCGACGAGCGGGGTGTTGTTGAGGAACGCCGACATGCCGGCGACCGGCAGCATCAGCCTTAATTGCGCACGCCAGAGGCTTGTCGGTGACCCGAGGACATGTTTGCTGACCCAGGCAATCCCACCGGTCTGTTGAATTCCTGCAACCACGACATACAGGGCCGCCACTGTGATCATTCCGCTCGACGCCATGCCTGCAAGCGCCTGCTCGGGGGCTAAAACTCCCGCGAGCAGGAGCACCACGACTCCGGCGACGACGACAACATCGGTTCCGATCCGGCCGCGTATCAACAGGGTCAGCACGAGACCGATGACACCAATCGTGAGCCAGCCCTCCCAGTTCATCGCAGGAAGACCCCGTCCACGCCGATCTTGCCCGGGCCATCGAGAACATAGATCCCGGCAGAATTGGCTTTGACGTGAAAAAGCAGGCGACCCTGGCAGTCCTGCTCCTGGCCGGTGACCGCATCGCGGTAGATCCCGGGTTTGACTCCGTCGATGCCGATTTCCTGGTCGGAGCCAATGGCAAGGCCGATCACGGCGTAGCTGCCGCTTTCGGGATGATCGCGCACGAAGCGCATGCCGCTACCCCATTCGGCAAGGTGGCTCATGCGCGCCTTTTGCAGTGCGGGGATGGCACGGCGAATCTGGTTGAGCCGCCGCAGGTGGTGATATAGCGGGTGTGACTGGGTCGCGCCGATGGACGCATCGGTCAGGTGATCGCCGAAATAGGCCCGGCCGGTTTGGCTCAAAGTGTCGCGCTCGCCCTCGACGTCCTGCGGCGCCCCCTTCATGAACTCGATCTCCTCGCCGTAGTACAGACAGGGGATACCCCGCACCGTCCAGATCAGGTTATAGGCCGCCGCGGCCATCCATTGCTCGCCTTTGAAGCGGTATTTGAAGTCGTTATCGGGGCCGACATCGTGGTTCTGCAGGAAGGTCACCAACTGCGTCACATCGCCGTAGATCCAGTCCATGCCGAGGATCTGCCCAGTACCACCAAAGGTGCCTTTGCTGAGGGTGTCGCGAAAGGTGGAGAACAGCCCGAAGTCGAGCTGGGGGAAGCCCGAATCGCCGCCCGATTCCGGATCTTGAGGGTCATGGCCGAGGCGGGTGTACCACCAGGGGCGGATCTGCGACGGTCCGTTGTCCCCGCCGCCCAGATCACCCCAGCCATAGCCCTTGACCAGGTTTTCGCCAAACACGAAGAGCCCCGGCTTGTGCGCCTTCCAGGCGTTGATATATTCGAGCAGATTGTCGCGCTCGACATGTTTGACGGTGTCGATGCGCAGCGCATCCACGCCCATGTCGAGATAACGGTTGATGGCGCCGATCAGATACTCTTTGACGTTGCTACGCTCGGTGGCCAGGTCGATGCAGTCGCCGGCCAGGTGCTTATGCTGGAGCGAATGCGGACTCTCCCAGTCGCCGCCGCAGATGAAGCCCTCCTGGTGGTACCAGTCCGGATCCAGATCATTGGGGTCGACACCGAAGAAACGCCCGGGGTTATAGCCGGGCTTGGGCGCCGTCTCGCCGGTCTTGGGATCGACCAGCGGTTCGATCCCCTGCGGATCACTGCCGTGGCGCTCGCGGTACCATTGGGGGGCGCATGGGTTATCGATATCGTCGCGGTTCGGCCAGGCATAGTTGCCGAGATGACCCTGGTAGGGGCCGTGATCGACCCAGCCCTGCTCCGAGCCCTGGGGGACATAATATTTGATCGGCAGATGGTCGATGTGGACCTGACCGCGAATGCCGTATTGGCAGGAGTGGTTCACGACGACGTCCTGGATGATCTTGATGTCGTGCGCATGGGCGGCGTCGATCAGATCCTGATAGGTCGCGCCCGGCGATTCGAGGCGCGGATCGATGCGGGTCCAGTCGTAGGGGTGATAGCCGTGGTAGTCGAGCCCGGAGCGGTTCTCCACCGGCGGCGTGATCCAGATGGCCGTGAAACCGAGATCGCGGATATAGTCCAGACGCGCGATCAGTCCCTTGAAGTCGCCGCGCCAATGGGGATCGACCGGCATTCCGGCTTCGTCGAACTGGATGCGGTCGCGGCAGAAAAAGTTGTTCGAGGGATCGCCGTCGTAGAACCGCGTGGTGATCAGAAAATAGATGGTCTCCTCGCGAAAATCGGTCCGCTCGGCAATCGGGCGGGGCTCGGTGGAAGCGCTCGGAACGAGCCGGGGAGCGCTGGGTGCCGCGGAGACCTTCGTGACAATGGAGTCGTGGCGCGACCGCTGTGCAGGTGGATGATCGTGCCAATGGCTTTTGGCATCGAGCCAGCCGTCGGCGTCCCGAAAATGATCGTGCGTCTGGTGTCCCTGGCCGTCGTTGAAGACCATGTGGACGGCGCGGGTTGCCGGCAGTTGGATGCGGTACCAGCCGTCCCCCGTCCGCTCCATCGGCAGGCCGGGCCAGTCACTGCGCAGCCCGCTTGGATGTGCGTCCCAGCAGTGAAGGTAGAGGCTTGAGCTCCAGCCCGGGCGGCGCTCGAAATAGAGGGTTAAGTTGGGCATCGACTGGACTCCGAGTCTATCAAAGGCGTTGGCCTGACGCTGTGCGCTCATGGCGCTGGATCATGATCGGGCGTGGCCGCACCCATCTGAAGATCGACCTCGGGACTGCCGTGCAGCCATGCAAGCAAGAGCCTGTAGCCGAGCACCAGCACAACGGCGCCGACAAAGAGTCCGATGATGCCGGCACTGAGAAAGCCACCGATGGCACCGACGAAGACCACAGTCATCGGGACATCGACCCCGCGTCCCAGGAGGATCGGCTTGAGGATGTGCTCCAGGCTGTAGACGAACAGACTCCAGACCAAAAACAGCAGGAAGGTCAGCGTTCCGACATGGAAGAAGGCATAGATGAGGATCACAATGGTCATGGGCAGGATGCCGATCTGAACCACGCACATGACCAGGGCCAGTAAGGCCCACAGCCCGGCCGCCGGGATGCCGATCGCCAACCAGCCTAAGCCGGCCAGCAGTGACTGGATCAGCGCCACACCCAGAATGCCACGGGTGACGCTGCGGATGGTCGCACCGGCGAGGGTTGCGAACTCCACGCCCCGCGCCCCGGCGAGCCGCTGCGCAAAGGCATGGGTAGCGCGCTGTCCGGCATCGGCTTGGGCGAGCAAGAATCCGGCGATCAGGATGGCGACCAGGATATGCAGCAGACCGGCTCCGGCGCCGCTGGCCACACCGAGCGTCCAGTGCAGCGCGACCTTAAGCTCCGGCTCGACCTGAATGAGTACCGACCGGAAATTGGACGTTCCCTCCGCCCAGATACGCGCGATGTCGTCGCCGATCAGCGGCAACTGCACCAGGAACGCGGGTAACGGGGGCACCGCGAGTGACTCGTGACTGAAGGCATGCATCACGCGCTGCAGCTCGCCGACGAGCGAGGCGCTGAGCAGCAGCGCCGGAACCAGCAGGAGCACAAAACAGAGCAGAGACATAATCGCGGCAGCCAGGATTCGCCGCCCCTGCAAGTGGGCCGTCAGTCGCTCATAGCCCGGATGCAGCCCGATGGCGATGATGATCGCCCAGGCAAAGGGAACGATAAAGGGCCGAACGATCTCGAAACACCAGGCGAGCAGGATGGCGATCAATGCGATCCGAATGAACGCCTCGACCGAGCGATCCAAGAAGAGCCGATCCTGGTTGCTGCGCTGTTGCATAATCGATCTTCCTCCCATGAAGACCCTCCAGCGGGTCGGGTCGAAGTGTGCCTTATGGGCGCGCCGCTGGCGAGATGTCTTCGCCTTGTTTTCGCCCTGAAGGGCCTCGGTAGCTGGAGTCTGAGTGACACGATGAACCGGCAGTGCACGAGCCCGACGCCGACCGATCAGCCCGATCTTGGGGGCAAAGCCGCTCCTCGCGCCGGCATCCGGCTGGGGCGCGCCATCTGCGGTGAGCTCGACGAGGCGGAGCGCCGGGAGTGGTGGCTCGCCGACGGCCGCGGCGGCTAT
>JBGSKP010000125.1:0-2416 GCA_041741175.1 Thiocapsa sp.
CAGGTGCCGTGCATGGGCGGCGTACCTGTCGATGCCCCCGCAGCAGCGAGCGCTGTCGGCGGCCGTACAGTAGTCTCGAAGCGGAATTCGAACGGCGCGGGCACGGGTGGCCGAACAGTGCGCAGGAAGTCGGTAAGCTGGGTAACGCCGTTGCAGTACGGGATGCGGCCAGTCGCGCAGCCGCGGCTTTGAACACTCGGCGCAGCGGGTACTGGCTGGCCAGCTAAGTCCTACCCGCCGCGCACTGCGCAGCACCACCGCGCAGATCTTGAGCAGCCGCATGCGAATCGTGGCCGTGCAAGTGTGCTGCCTGCAACCGTGCGGCAGCCGGAGTTAGTCCCATAGACCAGGTTGCTCCTGGCTCGGCGTCGCCCTATCGATCAAACTGTCGATCTGCATCTTGCAGGCTTCAGGTGAAAGTTGAGGCGGGAGCTCCGCATGAATTACTGTAAGGGTCGGCAGGTCTGCACTCAACAGCAGGCGGCCGACCGACACCACGGCCCGAATTGACCAGCCCTTAGGCATTGCGATCTCGAGAAGTGCGCGGGTGTCTTCCGAGGGCACGTCGACATCGATCATCAGAGGCCTTGGGTAAACCGCGCCAGGGTCGAGAATCTTCGAGTACTTGTTGCTACTTGAGTGCAGGCGCAGTACCTGCACGACAGCGCTGGTTGATTGTTCACTGCAGTCCCAGCAGCGGATATTGACCCAGGCCACAGCAGACTCCGGTAGCGGGTCACGAACACCTTCAAGTCCGGTCCAGCGCAAGAGCCCGCGGGCTGTGACTATGTCGGGATCGGTGGAACGGACCTTCGCCACATATCGGCGAGTCAAGTCAGGCATCGGACTGGCACTGATGGCCTTCGTCATTTCATCATAGGTTTGCAGCTCTCCTGCCGAAAACCGTTTGAGGATGTCCCGCGCCATCCACAGCGCCCTGTCGGTCTTGGTTTCTTCATCCGCGCACCGCTCGCCCCCTTCCGTCGGCGCATCGGCAGACTCCCTTGCAGAAGGCTGCGCAGGCAACGAAGTGCCGGCTGCATGAACTTCGTCGGCGCCGACCGCACCGACGATATCAATGCCGCTCGCCTGGGGCGGCGGACATTCGGGCGCGCCCAGTGCAGGCTGCTGCTCTTGTTCCGCGCCAGGTCCCATTTCGCAGTTGCCCTCTTCCGAGCTGGTCTGCGGATCAAACGGCAACTCGACATTCCTACCGCGCTCCAGATCCACTTCGACAACGGCAACCTGAAATGGGAATTGGGTTACATCGATCACTGTGACCAAGGGCGTTTCGTTGCCTCGAAGTCGCCGCCCCTCCAGCAGGAGGCGACGTAGCAGGCTGATCAGTTCTCTCAGCAGCATCACGCCGTCACGCTGCGCCAGTTCGGTCAAGCGCAATGGCAGCACATAGTTCGGGGAAACGTGCGGCTTCACGAAACCAGCCAGCCACGCTCGCTCAATCTTCTTCTCATCCATTCGAGATCCTTGCTTCGTTGCAGATCCGCAGCCACACTCGACAGGCAGCTCGCGCCAGGGTTGTCATGTTGGTGTTCAAGGTGTGATTCGTCTCACTGGCCGGCACGACGCGCACGCGAATACCTCCCACGACATGTACGCGGGGCTGCAAGCCCGTGAGACGCTTCCCGAAGCACGCGAGGCGGGCGACAAGGTTCATGTCGATCGCGTGGCGAGGCCAGCACAGTTCTAAGCGCCAGTTGGGGGGAATCGCGGCCAGCGCTTGCGAGACGAGGTCCGGCCCGAAGGTCCGCAACTTGTCGCTGAGGAGCACTTCGAGCGCCGCCACAGAACTGCGCGAAGCGGTCTCGAGGGTCGTCAGCAGTCTGCGGGCTCGGTCGTCCGCAAGCAGGTCTGCCGCACTGAATAACTTTTGCGGCTTATCTTCGGGGCGATGCAGAGTTGGGTGATGCAGCTCTGACAGCGGCGGAATCGGCTTCAGGGCGGCGACTATTGCGTCGGCAGTTGGCCCGTCAATCCGCGCCCGCCACGCGCGAGGTGATTCGGCCAAGCCAAACAATGTCGCGATGCCGAAACGCAGACGCGTCTGCCAAACGACCGGGACAGGACGTGCCAGGTCCGTCAACCAGCTTGGCAACTCAGTAGCAGCAAGTGCTGTTTCCGGGTCGGACGCCGTCGCAGGCGCTTGCCGGTGCGCGCGTCGATCACCCCTATTCAGAGCCATCGACCACTCGTCCATCTCGTCGGCGCGCTGACGTCGCTTGCGATGGGTGGCTGCGTATTTGGCGCCGCTCAACTCCAGAAGCAGTCGATGATTGATCGCAGGGTGTTCCCCCGCCGCGCGCATGGCGGCCGCGTACCAGATTGGCCACGCAGACAAGTACGCCTGACCCGGCGACACCTGCGACGCATGACCGCTGCAGCCGAAGGCGCGCCCGAG
>JBGSKP010000126.1:0-2341 GCA_041741175.1 Thiocapsa sp.
GGGCACGCCGGCGCAGACTGCGCTCGCGCAGCCGTCCCAATGTATAGCCCTCGGCATAGGCGGCGCGTGCGGCGAGTGCCTCGGTGCTGTCGTCCGTCGGATGCAGAAGACCGCGCTCTTCAACGGTGAACAGAAAGATCAGCCGGTAGATCAGACGCAGAAGCTGCTGGAAGTACTCATGCGGCGCAAGCCGACCCTCGACCAGATCGCGACGCAACGCGTCATTGGCCGGATGCTGCAGGAATCCGCTGCCCAAGGCCAAAAGGGCATCGGTGACGCCGAGACGCAGACCTTCACGAACGCGGGTGCCCTGCTCCTGACCGGCGGTTCGCCAGGCTTCCCAGATGCAGGAGCTCGGTGAGTGGAGAGTGGTGAGTGGCGAGTGGTGAGTGGTGAGTGGTGAGTGGTGCACGAACACCACCATTGTTCACTACTCGCCATTCGCCATTCGCCTCTTCTCGATCATTCGGCGTTCGCCATTCGCCACCAAAACCGGGGGAGCGGCTGGCGTGCAGCAGACGCCAGGCCATCGCGAACTCGGCGAAGCGCTGGCCGCCGAGCAGATCCTGGAGATCGACCTCCAGATAGCTGGGGCGCGTGAGGGTGGCGGCGTCCCGCAGCAGGCGCAGTTGTTTGCCGTTGCTGACGATGCCCCAGAGGTGATCGGGGCTGGCGTTGAGGAATTCCTGCGCCAGTTGAAAGGCGGATTTCTTGCGGCTGCCGGCGCCACCGCCAGCCAGATAGCGCACGGCAAATCGGGCGTCGAGATCGTCCAATCCCAGGGTGTGGGGGGCGATCACCACCGGGACACCGGCGGCCAGTTGGGTGATGGGATAGTGGCGTTCGTTGATCGGAATGCCGTCCACCGCGCTCAGGCTGTGATAGCCGAGGGCATCGCGGAGCAGCTCGTGCACGAAGTCTGTCGTCACCCGCGCCGGGTCAAGATCCCGGCGCTCCAGCCCGGCGGCAAAGTGGCGCCACTGAGCACAGGCGATCTGGAAGGCGCGGCTGTAGTCGTCCCTGAGCTTCAGACCCTTGGGGGTGAGATAGTCCGCCTCCGTTTGCCGGGCCGCCTGGCCAAGGGCGGCCTTTTCCAACTGATCCGGCAGGAAAAGCGCGCCCTCCAGGCGCAGGCTGGGCAGGCTGAGAGTGGCCTCTCGGTTGCGAATTCTTCTCATGTGTTTTGGGCTGTTCCGGTCAGCCTGCTGTCGGGGAGGCTCGGCCTAGAGCTCTTTTCCATCTCGCGCGGTGTCCGCGGCCCCCGAGGACGGAGCATGGATGGTCTCCGCGTTTGGTCGGTACTCGGGAAGTATACCGAGCGCACGAGGTTTTTTCGGAAGGCAGACTGCGTCCCGCGCGCGTCGGGACAAGGCCCGCCGACAAGGCGTAACGGCGCCTGCCTGCGGCGAGGAGGTGCAACGCGTCTTAAGCCCATGTCAGAAAGGCCGCTGGGCTGACAATACGAATACCGTGGAATGGGTCCAGAACCAGTAGATCCTGATCGCCGGTGACGATGGCCGTCGCTTCACCGTTCAGTGCCACATCCAGACACTTGTCGTCCCTCGGGTCGCGACAGGCCTGGACCTTGCCTACGATCGGGACGATACGCGCCACACCGCCGAGTCGCTCAATGAATCGCACCCGATCCGCGCGCGTCACATAGGGGTCGAACTTGGAGCGGCCCAGGACCTCGACCAATTCGCTCAGGGTCTCTTCGGACACCAGCAGTACGCCGCGCGCCAAGGCATGATCGACGGCTTGCGCAGCCACGCCGCCGGGACAGAGCAAGCGACTGATCAGGGCATTCGTGTCCAGTACCCAGAGCGATTGCTCAATCATCCGCAAGGAGCTCAGCGAGCTTGGCCTCGTTCATGCCGACGTCTTTGGCCGAGACCCCGACCTGATCGCAGAACCGTTGGAACTCGGCGACGTTGAGTCGGACAAGACGCTCGTATTCCTGCATCGACAACACAACTGCGACCGCACGCTTCTGGCGCTCGATCACGATCGGCTCCCTGGCCGCAGCCTCGATAACGCTTGCCAGCCCTTGCTTCGCTTCGCTTGCAGTCACGGTGCGCATCGTCTATCTCCAAAATGTACATAGTGTTTAAATTGTACATTAATGCAGAAGAATAGCGACTTGTGAGTGCCTCGTTGTCTCGATTGCGATTCGCCATTCACCACTCACCACTCTCGACCCCGTTAAAGCTCGTCCGGCAGCAACACATAGACGCCGATCACGTCCACCGGCAAGCAGGCGCTGACGCTGTACTGGCCGACATCGCGCGCGGCCTCGCGCACGCGGCGATGGTCTTCGAGCAGCGCGCCGGCCCGCGTCTCG
>JBGSKP010000127.1:0-13168 GCA_041741175.1 Thiocapsa sp.
CGCGTAGCTGAAGACCCAGCCCACGCCGGTCGCGTCCGGCCCAAGCCTCGGCTGCACACCCTCAGGCAGCGAGGCCGCCGCCTGATTGAGATATTCCAGGACACGCGAGCGCGCCCAATAGAGATCCGTGCCGTCCTCGAACAGGATGTAGACGAAGCTGTCCCCGAAGAAGCTGTAGCCGCGCACGACCCGAGCCCCGGGCACGGCGAGCATGGTCGTCGTGATGGGATAGGTCACTTGCTCCTCGACCACCTGAGGCGACTGCCCCAGGACGGTCGTGCGCACGATCACCTGCACGTCCGAGAGATCCGGGATGGCATCCAACGGGGTCTGTTTCAGGGCCGCGATGCCCCAAGCCGTGAGGAGCACGGCCGAGAGCAGCACCAGGAGTCGATTGCGCAGCGACCAGAGGATGACCTGTGTCATCGCGGCGTTCCCGCGGCGGCCGTCGGACGGCGATCTGAACGCAGTTGCAGGCTAGTGGTGCGCATGAGCACCTCCGGGCGTCTCGGAGGGTTCCGTCCCCGCGGCGTCTCCGGCGGGGAAGCGCATGAAGCTCGCCTGCAGACTGGATTCGGAGTCGATGAGGAACTGCCCGGAGAGGACGATTCGATCGCCCTCCTCCAGCCCCGACAGGATCTCGACCTCGCCGGCACGCTCCATTCCGGCGACGACGTCGACCGGCTGGAAACGCCCCTCCTCGATGACCCGGACCACGGTCGCGCGCTCGCCGGTGACGATCATGGCCTCGGCCGGGATCTTGAGGATGTCGTGCTTGGGTCCGCCGAAAATGATCACGTCGGCGAACATGTTGGGCTTGAGCGCCAGATCGGAATTGTCGAAGACCAATCGCACGCGTAGCGTCCGTGTTTTCGGATCGAGCTCGGGGTAGAGATAGTCGACCCGCCCCTCCCAGACCTTTCCTGGGCGTGCCGGAACCCGGATCTCCGCGGGCAAGCCGGGAGCCAGCCAGTCGATCTGGGCCTCGAAGACATCGACGATGACCCAGACCCGACTGAGATCGGCGATGGTGAACATCTCGGTCTCGGGCGTGACATACATCCCTTGGCGCGCCATCAACCCGGTGACGATGCCGTCGATCGGGGCACGGATCGGCAACCTGTTGCGCGGCTCGCGTTCCTGCTGGATGTCCCGGATCACATCATCCGGGATGTCCAGCACACGCAGCAGATTGCGGGCCTTGTCGGCTCTGACCTGAGACACGCCAAGCGGCTGCGGCTCCAGGGCCTGGAGGAAATCCACCTGTGCCGAGAGCATCGCCGGCGCGTAGATCTCGGCCAGGTCCTGACCCTTGGTGACCCGCTCGCCCTCGGCGCGCAGCTTCAGATCCTCGATCCAGCCCTCGGCACGCGAATGGATGTGCGCCAGACGCGTCTCGTCGAACTCCACCCGCCCGACGGTGCGGATGTATTTCCAGAGCGTCCCGCGCTCCACCGTTCCGATGCGCATGCCCAGGTTCTGCATCACCGCCGGACGCAGCGCAACCTCCGGGTACTTGCCGACCGCGGGATCCATCTGCTTCTTCACCAGATCCATACCGCAGATCGGGCAGCTCCCGGGCTCGTCCCGCACGATCTGAGGATGCATCGGGCACACGTATTTGGGGTCCAGATGCTTGAGCGCGTGCTCCATGGCCGATTCGCCCGAGGCGCCGGCGAGGCGTTCGCTCTCGGCCTGCGTCTCGTTCCCGGTCGCGCCGTCGGTGTCGCCGGCGGACGGGAGCGGCGGCTGGGCCGCATCGCATCCGACTAAGAGACCAGCGGTGATCAGTGCAGCAAGAAACCCGATCCGGAGCCGTCGCATCCGGCCCGGGGTTTGTGTTTGATCGAAAATTGACATGCTCGTCGCCTCCGACGTCGAAATGACGGATACGGCCCGGAAGGGGGATCGAACGGGAGACGGCCGCAAGGCGATTGCGGTCGACGCAGGGATCGACTCCGGGTCGGCCGAAGATCAGGCGAGGAGAGGTCGGGGCGGACGGATGCGCCCTTCGGGGAAGAACCGGTAGAAGTGATCGTCCGATCCGACTTCCGGATCGGATAAGGACGGGGCCTGGCGCATCTGATCCGAGGCCGGAGCGACAAACACTACACCGAGTGCGTAGGCCAAGGCGCACTTCGCACAGTCGAAGAGAGAATCGTCTGCGTCTCCCGACGTGGCTCGCGGGTCGCCTTTGGCGAAGGATGAGACGTGCATAGGGCAGCGATCGGTGAGCTCGGCCGCATGCTCGCAGGGCAGCGCGACACGCGACCACGTCTGCGTATGGAATGCCAAGAGGCAGAAAAGGATCAGGACGGCGGTGGCGGGATTAGTGCGGGGCATATTGAGAAATATGGGCACGGCATGGCAGTCTCGCAAGCGATCCACGGCCTCGTTCATCAATCCGGCCGAAGGTCAATCGGCGCGGTTCCCGCGATCCTTGAGTGGCTTACTCACTAATTCGGCCAAGTCGCTGAGCTGAGCCCTAGGGACAAGCGCAGCGCAGTCGAACAGCGCCGACGCCGGGCCGGCGGAAGAAGGTGACTGCAAGTCGTCGATCCCGGGGTGTTGCCCCGACGCGCTGATCGCCGGCGTCGCTTCCGGTCGATCGCGTGAGCAAGGACAGATCGCCCGCGTCGGTCGGATCGGAAAAACCTCGTCTCGGATGCGTCGACGTCTGCTGCGCCGCAACATTCTACGGTACAATAGTTGCTAATTCTCTAATAGACCAAATGGAACCCATGGTCACACCGATCTTTTCACGTATCCATCGGCAGCAGCGAATATGAGCAGTCCCGACACCTTCAAGCAGTCCCTCACCCGCGCTCACGAGTACGGCCTCGAGGAATTTCTCGAGATCATCAGCGAGATGTCACAGGTCAGCACTCGAAAGGGGATCATCGATCGCAAAAACAAGGAACTGATTACGTTGGGCATGGCCCTGACGAAGAAATGCCGTCGCTGTATCGACATCCATACCAAGGAGGCGATTCGACTCCACGTCATGCCGGGCGAATTGACTCAGGTGCGTAAGATCGCCTTGTTTCTCAAGGCCAGTCCGCTTGAAGGCGGCGAGATGTGGGAGTCTTGGGAGGATTCCTGGCGCGAGTACGTCCTCGGCCGGGGGCCCATCCAGCATCACGTGCGCGAGCTGATCGCCTTAGGCATCGCGTTGGTCGAGCAGCGCCGCGACCATATTTATCTGCATGCTCGCGCAGCGCTCGACTTCGGTGCACCGCCGGAGGAAATCTTTGAGGTCATGCCGATCGCGCTGCTGATGGACGGCGCCCCGGCGCTGTCGCAAATCCCACATCTTGTCGATGCACTCGAGTCACCTCCCATCGCATTGAGCGCGTGAGGATGTAGTCGATCGATCAGGCGGGTCGGAACGCGGGTTTGCCAATCGACCCGCTTATTGGCGCCGCTGTCATTATGGCCGGCGGGAATCCCATCCTCCCATTCCGGCTACTTAGCTACTCCGAACCTTATACCGAAAACACCTTGCCGCGCCGTGGGCCGGCAAGGTGACTCGGCGGGGCTGTTCCTCAGTTCGCCAACTGTTGGAGCTTAGCCCGGATCGCGTCTGCCCAAAGGCGGTATCCAAGGGCGCTTGGGTGAAGAAGATCCGGCATCGCCGCTCTCGACGGCTGCCCAGCGTCGGTTTGGAAACTCCGGCGAATATCCATGTAATGGATGCGATTGCCGTCGTGGAATCGAGAAATGAGTTCGTTAACCTGAACACCTTTCGTCTCAGCGTTGACGGACCCACGCGGCAGCAGCGACAGGAGCAACACCTTGGTGTTCGGGGTGCGCTGATGGATCGCCTTAATAATGTTACGAATACCATCCGCGATCTGCTGTGCGGTGTTCAAGGGCGAGGACATATTGTTTGCCCCGATCATCAATACCACGACCTTTGGTTGAAAGCCGTTGAACTCGCCTTGCTCAACTCGCCAGAGCACATGTTGGGTGCGATCTCCACCTAGGCCGAAGTTCGCGGCATTGTAACGACCAAATTCCTGGTCGTACAAGGCTTTGTGCTTCTTCCAGCCGGCAGTGATGGAGTCACCAAGAAACACCACCTCGGCCGTATCCTGCCGTGCAATAGCGACAAATCCATTGTGGGAGCGCAAAAAATGGGCCTGTATGCTGCCGTTTGACATTCTCTTGGGGGCAGCGATATCAGCCCGCTGATTTTGGGGCTTCACGTAGGCCTGAGGGGATATCGTAACGTCCGCCGAGGCCGGCATGCCGACAAGGGATGCGTAGATGATCGGGAGGGCAATTCGGGGCAAAATTGCTCGGATCATAGGCTAGTCCTGATGAAGCGGAGAGATTCTGGCTCACCGACTGTTGACAGTAAATCGATTGAAGGCATGGCAGCCGTTTTAACGGCAAACGACAGAAATCTTGTCCGCAAAGGGTGGCAGCCCCGTAGCGGATTGCAACACCAGACGCCGCCCCAGTGGCTAGGGGCTCGACGACTCAAACCAGCCCTGCTCGGCGATGCGCTTGCCGTAAGACACGGCACCAATGCCGCTCACATGATTCGTATCCGAGAACTGCAGTTGTCTGTCTTCGTCATACAGCGCACAAACTTCATCTTTATCATTACAAAAGAGCGCATACTTATCAAGGTAGCGAATATTTGCGGCGCGAGCAGCGAGGGCACGGAAATCCTCGTTCGGCTGATCGATGTGGCCTCTCTTGAGCGTGCGGTAGGCGTACGCGTTTGCCTCGTCGACAGTCAGACCGCGCTTAATGGCTTGAAACGCCGCCGACGAGGCATCCTTCATCGCAAGCAATCCGACGACATCCACCTGCCGTCCTTGCGCGGCGAGCATCTCCGCAAGCGCCATCGCGTCGAGGTGAGGACGATCTCCACCGCTACGCGCCCAATGTGCATTCAAAACAAGAACATCGGCCTCCGGAAACAGTGAACCGCTGCGAATTTTATCAAGCCCACGACGGCAGCTTTTATCATGTAAGGATCGCAACTCAGCACCTTTCAGGAGCCGCACGAAATCGCCCATGCAGCGGTCGTCGAGCTGTAGACGACGGATCTCCAACCCCTGGAACCGCTCCTGGTTGAGCATCATCGAACCGTAAAGATCGCCAGAAACCGAGTCCCCAAAAATCAAGATCCTCTTTTTCGCTGGGTCGCCGGAGAAAGGCGCATTGGCCTCAGAGAAGAACGGCTGAATCAAACGATCACGCTCGGCACGCAGCGCCTCGCCGTTACGGAAGGTATCCGTGAGCTCGGAGCTTACGCCGCTGAGTCGCATAAAGGTCATGTTGTCGCGCCAAACAAGCCCGGTAGCGCCAATACCGACGAAGGCCAGGATGCCCGCGACTGATACCGTAAAGATCACCTTTCGACTCACTATCGTGCGCGAACGAAACGGCTTCTCGATGCAACGCCAACTCAAATAGGCGAGACCCAGACTCAACGCGCTGAGTATAAGCATCACCATCGCCGGCACCTCGCCCGGGACGGCGTGTCGGGTGAACGCAAAGATGGGTTGGTGCCAGAGATAGGCGCTGTAACTGATGAGTCCGATGCCCACCAGAGGACCAAATCCGAGCAAGCGCCCAACTAGCGTCTTCGACGTCCCAAAGAGGAGCACGAGCACCGATCCGATGGTCGGGATCAGGGCATTCAAACCAGGGAAAGGCATGAGATCGCTAAACATAAAAGTGGCCCAAACGATCATCATCAGGCCGAGGGCGCCAAGTAGCTCGCTGACCGAGGAAAAGCGATCAAGAAAAAGCGGAAGTCGGCGCGAGTAAATGACCAGGAAAGCAGCCAGCGAGCCCACCAATAGTTGCCAGGCGCGCGCCGGTAACAGGAAGAAAGCCGTGCTCGGCTGAGTCTGAACCTGGACTTCGGAGATCACGAGACTTGCTCCCGCGATCACCGCAATCAGGGCGACCAGCAGCCGCGTCCCAAAACGCCACGCCAGCAGAATAAGGAGGGGAAAGAGGACGTAGTACTGCTCTTCGACCGCGAGACTCCAAGTATGGAGCATCGGCTTGAGCTCAGCGGCAGTATCGAAATAGCCGCTCTCCTGCCAGAACAGAAAATTGGATCCAAACAGGGCAATGGAAACGAGACTTTGAGCAAAGTCATGAAGATCGCTGGGACTGAGAAGCATCCAGGCAAACGGGATGCTGATCAGCATGACGAAAAACAGCGCGGGCAAGATACGCCGCGCGCGCCGCTCGTAGAATCCGAGGATCGAGAATCGGCCGACTTTCATCTCTTCAATGATAATGGAGGTGATGAGAAATCCACTGATCACGAAAAACACATCGACGCCGACAAATCCCCCGCTGAACAGCGAGAAACCCGCGTGGAAAAGAATTACCGGAAGGACTGCGAATGATCGAAGCCCGTCAATCTCTCGTCGATACAGCATCTGATAACAACCGCGGAATCCGCTCTACTGGGTCAGCTCCGCGAGCTTGTCGCGGATCGCAAGTGCCCGGACCTGATAGCCGAGGGCGCGAAGGTGGAGTCGATCAGGCATGAGCGTCGCTAAGACTTTCCCTCCGGAATCCAGGAAGCGATCATTGACGTCGAAGAAATGAACCCGCTTTCCGTCGCGGAAGCTCAAGATCAACGCATTCACCACCTTTTTTCGACGGCTTGCACTGACCGAACCGCGGGGGAAAATCGGATGGAGCAAAACCTTGGCCTCGGGAGATCGCGTGTGAATTGCAGCAATGATGTTACGGTTTCCTGCGGCCACTTGTTCCGGTGGATTCGCTGCAGTCCTGGCGTTGTTGGTCCCGATCATCAGGACCACGACCTTCGGCGTAAAGCCATCGAACTCTCCATTGACCACTCGCCAGAGGACATGCTGGGTGCGGTCGCCTCCGATGCCGAAATTGGCCGCTGAATATTGGCCGAACTCATCTCGGAATTGTTCCAAGTTGCTTGGCCATCCCCACCGCGCAAAGATGGAGTCGCCGAGAAAAACAACCTGCGCTTTACGCTTCTTGGCGACCGCCACGAATACCGCGTGTCGCTTCATGAAACCAGCGTGGGGCTTGCCGCCGAGAGTCAGTTTAGGTGCCGCAACATCCGCCGGCTGATGGTCACTCGGATTGACTGCGGCGGTCGATGCGCTAACAGAACCGAAAACAAGTGAAACAAAAACAGGCAGGAGTGTACAGGCGCGTCTCATCACTAACCCCATTTCCGACGCTCAAGCACCGCTGTATTGCCCGACCAAAGGCGCGTCAAGAACTAGCTTCTTCAGCAAGGTCGTTCCATACCAGCCGCGCGGCGAGAAGTTCGGCCGTAAATTCGATTTGAGATGCGCTTCGCGGCATTCGAGCCGAAATGTCACACAGGTCACTTGCAGCCTTGTTCAGACCGCCGCCTTGGAAGAACGATACGATTGGAGTGGTTGGCGCGCCCGGAAGGATTCGAACCTCCGACCACCTGGTTCGTAGCCAGGTACTCTATCCAGCTGAGCTACGGGCGCTTTGACTGCTTATTGCTGTTCGTCGCATGCATCGCAACGGTAAATAATCTCTGTCGGGGATCAATATCTTCAGTCGACGCCCTCGCAGAGCGGTATATCATCCGCGTCCCCAGTACTCGTGTCAATAGGCTGTCGCGGACGGATGTGGATCTAGCGTCGAAACCGATCCCTAACTGCGTCGCCTGCACACGGCATGCGGATTGGCTCGCTCACACAGCCACGTCAAATCTCGTCTTGCCCACCGGCGCCAGCCGAACCGGCGGGCGGAAGCTGGGAGTGGCGGTCTTGCGCAGGTCGTCAAGCGCCGGGCGGACGCTAGACTCCAAACGCTGGATCGTGGCGGCGACGGTCTCGCGGGACTTCGCAAGTCATCTGCCTCGAAGTGCGGCTCAAAAGCGGTTTCGTAGGTACTTCCAGTAGACAATTTTAGGGTATGTAAATATCTGGTATTCGATTTGTGCTGTCAGAGACAGGCGGTTCTCACCCCAGGCTTGCGGAAATTCATATCCCCAAAACTTCATATAGGGGCCAAACACTTTTTTGGCAAGTGGCACGATCTCAGGCGTATAATACGATAAAAAATCATCATCTTTGTCAGCCGTCTTATTTCGTATTGGCAGCGGGCGAACCATGGACGCTCCAGCCCGTTCGAGTGAACGCCTAAAATCGTCCTGTAGATTCTCAAAACGAATTATATCGTCGAACTTTTTGTGTGATACGACGCTCCAGTCACTGTACGGATAACGATAAAAGGTTTTGAAAAACTCCGGAAACGTTGCGCGCCCTTCGCTCACGAAGCTATATCTCGCATTCCGCGAATACTGCTCTGCAATAAATGCAAATGCCTTCTTGCTTTTGTGTCTTCGTTGCTCAGAGAACTGATGATTATGGTCTGTTTTGTATTTAAAGTAATAACTCACCGCCTTGTCTAACGGATTCCGTATAGAAGAAAAGACAAAATATTGACGTTCGCGCGGGTCTGCAATTCGCAGAAAATCTTCGTAGGTTGCGTGTTTGAAAAGAACATTCTCACCACCGTAGTTCTCGCGAAGTTCGCGGCTTATTGCGGTAGATCCCGTGAGCGGGAGCTCGATAAACAGTAGCTTGTACTTATGACTAATTATCATTGATTAACTCGGCAATACAACCGGATTGACCTAATGGAGACACTGCCTTAATGGGCGGGCGCTCCATCTATAAATGCACAGCAATGGCTGCGGCTCAACCATTTCCAGATAGTGTTGCGCTTAAGAGTCCGGAGCCCGGATAGTCAGCGCTCTGTCGCCCATATAAGCCGCTCCACATTGGTATCATCGTATATGCGACGTTTTAAAGGTATTGCCGCATCCAGGACCATGCGTCTTTACTGTGAGGCACAAGTGGCGCCAGCTGCTACTGGATGTGCCCACTACGCTCTATCCGTTCGACGGCCCGCAGCATGCGATTACCCATAACCTCCGTTGGCGTCGCGCTGCGCAGGCTGCGCAGACGTGAAATCAGCGACGCGTGGTAAGCCGATCCACATCGTTCGAGGACCCGGAGAGCCGTCGCCCTTGCGGTTGAGGAAGCCACCGAGGCCAGCTAACATCCGCACCATCGCCTCGGGCGCGGGTGATTCAGTTGGTTGCGGGCATGGTGCCTCGACGACCAGGTCATAGAGGTCGCCTTCGCGATCGGCGATGTCGACCGAACGCGTCTCGGGGAAGCGCTCGGCCGCAAGCCCCCCCGGGTCAGCGCGCGCCCGCACACATTGCCAACCGGTTCCTCGATCGTCGACACTTGCCCCACCGGTGGTGATGGGGCCGCATTTCACCAGCTTAGCCTGCATGTGTCCAGACCACGGGGCCTTGGGGCATGCGAAGATATGGGTAATCGCATGGCTGGCGCTGCTCGCGCTACGATCTAGAATCCTGACCATCGACGCGATACGTTTCCAAACAAAACCCGCCGCGCCTATCCTCGATCCAGGCGGCGATGTTTCCCATAGGCGCACGGGCAATCACAGTCCGCTGCACAAAGAAATCGACGCCTTTCATACCTAATAAACGCCGGTTAGTTTGCCAATGTCGGGGCAGCATAAGTTAGCGTTCAGCTCGACGCCGAATCCGCGCAGGTTCCGGCTCCTTGGATAACAATTCCACGTCGAGTGACCCACCGTCATCCAGCAGTCCATAATGCTGTGGATGCGGCCCGGGTCGAACCTACGCCAATTGGCCACCGAGGCCATACGCCATCGCAATCAAAAGATCATAGCCGCCAAAATCTGACCAAGACGGCGTTGCCCCAGGAGCCCGCCCACTTCAACAACGGGGGTCCGCCTCAATTCGCGTATGGGTGAGTTACTTAACTGCGAGCACGGGCGCACCACCCCTCCCGAAGGTCACGCGGCTCGCGAACCTAAGGTTTGGTGGCATTCTCGGCCAGGATCGAATAGGTACAGGCGCCTCAGGAAATCCAGGATTTTTCTCCGGAGTGTCGCGTCTGCGCTCGTGGTACCCGGCGGGTCGCTCCCTCGCCGCCGGGACTCGCTCAGGGCGACAACCTGGTGTGCCCCGGTTCGCCCCACTCCGGGCCGCTCGACGCCAAGACGTGCGCCCACAAGGTGCGCGCTCGTGACCCACGCCTACGGGAGCCCGCTCGGTCTCGCTTCGCTCTTCCCTGCCTCGCGGAAGCGAGCCGCCGCCTATGTGAGAAACGACTACTTCCCGTACCTAAAGCGATGAATTCTTCCCTGGAACGTATCGGCCGCATAGATGATACCCTCCGAGTCCACTGCAATGGCGGAGATTCGTCTACCGAATTGCCCTTCTCCGGTACCTGGACTCCCAAACGTAAACAGTTCGCGGCCGTTCAGGTCGAACGCACGAACTCTCCCATTGCTCCCGGCATAAATAACATCATCTTTCGGCACGACCGCGAGACCTGAGGCCTGAGGCACCATGCCATTTAGAACGCGCTGAAAATCCAAGCTCGGAGAGTATACCTTAATCGCATGCGCACCCCGATCTGCCACGTACAAAAGGTTGCCCCCAACCGCAAGGGAACGAATCGTTACAAATTTGGCTGGCGGAGCGGACCCGCCCAAAGACTCTTTCAAAAGAATCCCTCCAACCGGCTTGGTATCGATCGCGAAAACGGTGCCGCGGCCCTCGTTCGCCTGGTATAACACACCAGCGTTCGTCAAGCCGATCCCGCTTGCGCCGATAATCCTTCCGCCCGTTTGGTCACGATAACTGTAGATGTCCAGAAATGTTCCATCTGGAGCGATGCGGCGTGTGTGACCATCGTCCGAGATATACAGCGCCCGGTCCGGTCCTGCGCAAATTGCCCTGGGAAAGTTGAATACGGTTTGGCGGCCTTGCCCCTTCATCCCGAATTGAAATCGCTCTTTCCCGGTGACTGGATCGAGCGCCAACACCCGGTTATTCTGCTTATCCACGGCATATAGAATTCGGTCATATGATATCCCGTCCTTGACGACATCGTCCATCACCGCCAACCCTGTCACCAGTGTCAGGTTGCCGCCCGGCGACTTTCCTTGGAAGAACTTCAACAGAGTGCCTTGGGAGTCAAATTGCTGAATGCTGTGAGCATGATACCCTGCAACCCATACTGTATCGTCGGCAGCAACAAACAGCCCATGCGACTCGAAGAACTGTCCCGGACCCGTGCCTTTGCTACCCCAACTGGCCAGAAACTTCCCCTCACCGTTAAACTTCTGAACCCTGTAGTTTCTACGATCCAAAATGTAGATGTTGTCTTTCGAGTCAATTCCGATCCCCTTGGGATTGTTGAACTGACCCTGTCCTGCTCCCTGTGATCCAAATGCCAGCTTGAATTCGCCTTTTGATGAAAACTTCTGCACCCGCGCGGGATATCGATTGACGGTCCACACATCACCGTTAGACGCAACCGCAATATCTCCGAGATTCGTGTGACGACCTGGCGCCGTGCCTGTACCGCTAAACCGTCGAACGATCGTACCGCTGCGATCTAGCAAGATAACTTGATTCCCGTCGCCCAAGTACAGCAAACCATCCTTCCAGAACCCTTCCCCGTTCACGTCTCCCACGTTTCGCCAAGTGTCGACAAGAACCCCTTTGGAGTTGAAAATTTGAATATCGCGCTTGGGGTTCGCGCCGACATATATCCGGCCATCTTCGTCAAGATTGATGCCTCGAACGAATGCAGGAAAACCGGTTATCTTGAGTTGCTGCTTTCCATCACTACCGAAGCGAAAAACTGAGCGTTGCGCATGATCGGTATAGTAGAAGTCACCCGAAGGTGTCACCGCAATGTCCACTGCGAAAAAATCTGGGTAGCTTTGAGAACCGAGGGTTCCGTCCCACCTTGGTGGTGCCGATGGAGCTGAATTCGCTAAACCACTCGAAACAAACAGACCGAGTAGCGCGGCCTGCCCGATCAATCGCAAGGACGAGTATGCGGCCTTCAAGCACTGCCGGTTTTCTAAGATCATTTCAGACTCCCACATGCTTCTATCAGTTGTTCCGGACCCTTGACGTTTAGGCTAGAACCTTTAGGCCTATATCCGCTGCATGTGCGACCTAAGAGTGCCAACCTTGACGCAGACGATTTTTCTCGAATCGCGTCGACTTAGGGCCTAGCAGCGGCTAGCTCGAACCCTGCCACCCAGCCTCTGTGTTGACAGTCTATTCGAGCGGGATCGCCTAAAGAAAAGACCTTCGGCGAACTCAGTACGGAAGGTCTGGCGCAGTCCTTTGTCCACGCCATACTTTCGAAATTTAAGTCGTATTCAGACTTTATCTGGACAAAGCGCACCGGTCCCTGCTCCGTAGCTCGCAACCCGAACCTACAAAGTGCACTCTTATTAACGCCAGCTCCCCAGATCGGAAAACGGCAGCTGACTCATACACTTAAAGTTTAAAAAAGAGTTGCACTCACGGGCAATCATGCTTCGAAAGGCTGAACCAGCTCCGTTTAGCGCGGCGCTAATGTAGTCTTTGGTTTAAATATAGTACATCTTTCTCAATGAGGTTCCCCCGAAATTTAGTCTTCCAAGGGTGACGTAGACTTTCTGTCACACTGGAGACGATGATCCAGAAGATTCCCAAGCAGGAGTACACCGCCGAGTTCAAGGAACAGGCGGTGAAGCGGGTGAAGGACGGCAAGCGCGTGAGTGTGGTGGCCAAGGAGATGGGTCTGGTCGAGCAGACCCTGCGCAACTGGGTGAAGGCGTTCGACGTCGGCAGGCTCAACGGCGCGGGCGCAGCGAAAGTCACGCCGGAGGCGATGGAGCTGTCGCGTCTGCGCGCGGAGAACGCGCGGCTCAAGCGCGAGGTCGAGATCTTAAAAAAAGCGACGGCGTACTTCGCGCGGGATGCGCTGTGAAGTACGCCTGGATCGCTGTGCACCGCGACCGGTTCGCCCTGAGCGAGCTCTGCACTGTCCTGGAGGTCAGTGTCGGGGGCTACCGGGCCTGGCAGGGTGGCGGGACACCGGATCGCCGGGGGCTGACGGACGCACAGTTGCTGGCCCTGATCCGATCCATCCATGCCGAGCTCAAGGGCGCCTACGGCAGCCCGCGGATGATGCGTGAGCTGCGCGCACGGGGCTTCTCCGCGAGCAAGGCCCGGGTGGAGCGGCTGATGCGCGAGCACGGCATCCGGGGGCGCCACAAGCGCCGCTACAAGGCC
>JBGSKP010000128.1:0-6169 GCA_041741175.1 Thiocapsa sp.
GGCGGCGGTCGCGCGCGTGTGTCCGCCGTACGCCTGAATGAAGCGGTCGCGTGCGGCCTCGTAGCGCGAGCGCCATGGCGGCTCGGCCTCGCTCTGGATGTCGGCCCACTGGTGATCGAGGTGGTCCAGGATGGCGCGATCCTGATTCCAGTGCTCAAGTCGGCCGAGACGCTCGGCCTTCTGGCAGAGCTCCTCGCACAGGGCACGCACGCGCAGCGGACGCTCTTCCTGCTCGGCGATCAGACGCAGCTTTTCACGCGCGCTGCGGTAGACGTTCTTGTCGCGCTTGCCGATACGGCGGACCACCTGCTCCAGCGCGTGTTTTGACGCGATGCGTTCCACCGCGGCGCCCCGATTGGCTGCAAGCGCATCCTCAACGGCGCAGAGTGCGAGCACCTCGGCGGAAGCAATCCGCTCAATCGCGGCGCGGCGCGCCTCGGGGGCCAGTGCCTGGACGGCGACGTGCTCCAGGACGCGTGCATCCTCGATCAGGGCCAGTTCCGAGAGGATCGCGTCGAGCGCAATCTCCGCGGGCTGATGAGCGCAGAGCAGATGCCGATACCGGGCCGTCGCGATCTCCCGTACGGCAGCGTCTTCATCCTCTTTTTGCACGATAGCCCGCAGATCGGGCAGGCGATTGAGCCGTCGCATCGCGTCGCACCGCACGGCGGGGTCGACATGATGGCGCGCGCGCTCGGCCAGCACCGCCTGGTCTTCGACCTGTCCCGGCTCTTTTCGTTTTTTCCTAAGAAAGCGCTCGAATAGCATGCGACACCCACCAACCGTTGCTCCGCGACCGCGTATTGTACCCAGAAACGCGACGTAGCGATCCGACCACGATGAATGCGCCCTGAATGTGCCCTGATTGCACCCTGATTGCGCTCAATCGCGCGTCAGCACCTCGGCGATCTGCGCCTCGTTCTGCGGCAGTGCGATTCCGGCATCCGCGGCGAGGAGCCGCAGCACCACGACGAAAGGCGATCCGGGCGACGCCTCAACCGTTGTCTCGAGGCAGGCATCATAGGCGTGGGCGATGCTCAGGATCAGGCGGCGGGCGGTGTCGCTCGGTGGTGCGTTGGGCGGATCCTTACGCGGTGCTTTGGGCGACACCGGCTTGGCCTCTTGGGGCGGCGTGATCTGCGTGTGCGGATGCGTCGTTGACGGCGCTGGATCGGATCGGGCGCAGGCTGCTGCCTCGGCGATACGCTCGACCTCACGTGAGATGGCGTCCAGGTAAGCCTGATCGTGGGCGCGGTCGAATGGATCGGAGGCGCGCAGTTGCGCGGCGATGGCCGCGCGGGCGGGCTGGTTAAGCTCGGCCAAGAGTTTGAGGAAGAGGCGAGCGGCCTCGGCGATGGACGGCATCGGCGCGGCGGTTTCGATCGCCGGCTCCGCTGCTGGTATCACGCCCGAAGCGGATTGAATCGGCGCCGGTTCATCTGGAGATCCTCGCGGTACCCTGGTGCTTACCCGGCAGCCCGCGATGGCATATTCGACAGCCGCGGCGAAGAGATCCCGGCTCTCCCGGTCGCCGATCCCCTGGTCGGCCAGGCAGGTCAGCAGGGCGGTGCGCACTGTATCGCAGAGTCGATAGGGTTCGAGGAAGTGCGCCTTCTTGATGCGTTTGAGTGCGTTCGGCGGTGGTGCCTGCGCCGTGCTATTGCCGGCGGGTCCTGGCTTGCGCTCCCGGTCGTCAGGGGTGGCGGCGTCCGCCTGTTTGGGCCGCGCCCGGCTCGGCAACGGCCGTCGCGACAAAGGCCCATCCGGATCCTTGGCGCGGATCCCGCGGCCGGGAGGCGGACTGTCCGGCTTGGCGGGTCTCGACGTCCTGATGCCGGTTTTGCTCATGATTCAGCGGCGGACGAACGGGTTGGTTCGTCGCTCCTCGCCAAGAGTCGACATGGGTCCGTGACCGGGGATGAAGCGCACCTCGTCACCCAAGGGAAACAGCCGCTGCTGGATCGAGTCGAGCAGTTGGCCGTGATTGCCGCGCGGAAAGTCGGTGCGACCGATCGAGCCCTTGAAGAGGACGTCGCCGACCTGGGCCAGTTTGTCGCCGGCGTGAAAAAACACCAGGTGACCGGGCGTGTGGCCGGGACAGTGCAGAACCTCAAGGGATTCCTCGCCGACGCTGATCTGATCGCCGGCCTGGAGCCAGCGATCCGGCTCGAACGCGGTGACGGGTGGAAACCCGAACATCGCGCATTGATCGACCAGGGCGTGAAGCCAGAAGGCGTCGTCGGGGTGAGGTCCCCAGATCGGGATGCCGAGCCGCTGCGCCACCAACGCACTGGCGCCGACGTGATCCAGATGGCCATGGGTCAACAGAACGTATTGCGGTGTCAGCTTCAGTGCGGCGACCTGTCCGATGATGCGGTCCGGCTCGCCGCCCGGATCGATGATGACGGCACTGCGGGTGCGTTCGCACCACAGCAGGGTACAGTTCTGCTGGAACGGGGTCACTGGGATGATTCGGAATTCCACGGCAGTCTTGATCGGGCGTTGGGTGCTGGCCATCGACGCATGGTTTCATCCGCCGTCCGGCTTGTCCAGGACTCGATCCGCATCCAGGCGACGCGCGCAGCACTGCGGGAACAGGGGCGACCAGTGTGGGCCCTGCGGAATTCATGGGCCCTGCGGCATTCAAGGTGCCGCATCGATTGAACTGCCGCTGTCGCGTCCATCGGGGCAAGCGGCCCAGGGTTCACCCTGAGGGACCCCGGGGGCGCCGACGTCGGCGGCCGGACTGTCGCCGTCAGGCTCGCAGAATGCCGTAGAGCGTGTCCTTCAGTTGCAGGCGCTGCTTCTTGAGCTCTTCAATCGTCTCGTCGGCCACAGGTGTTCCCAACTCTTCGAGCGAGCGGACCTGGGCGTCGATCGAATCATAGTCGTCCATGAGCCGCGCGAACTCGTGATTGCCTTCGCGCAGTGTCGCAATCTTTTCCTGCAGGTTGGGGAACTCGTGAAGGAGGTCGTGTGATTCGCCAAGCATGTTGTACCTTCCTCAAATGACGGCGACCCTCAAACCGGGGTCGCTCCGGGGGTGAAGACTTGCGGTCGCACCGACGTGCCGGATACCGGCTCGGCAGAGATCCCGCCCTGATCCTGTAAAAATCATACCGCAGCGTCACCGGTTGGACATAGCCCGGTCACTTGGCATTGGCATCGAGATGCTTGATGACATCGGGCGTCAGGTCGAGCGTCTCGTCGAGGTAGAGCAGTCCGGTCATGCCGGGCTCGACGACCATGGCGAGGCCCTTTTTCTTGGCGACGGCCTTAATGGACTCGCGCGCGGGCGTGATCACTTCGCGGCCCTTCTCCTGCTGCACCTTCATAATTTCCTGCTGGATCGCGTTGGCCTCTTTCTGGAATGCCTCGATGCGGGTCTTGATCTCCGCTTCCTGCTTGCTGACCTGATCGGCACTCATCAGGGCGCCGTCCCGCTCCAGGCTCTGCTGCAGCTGCCGGATCTCTTTTTCCTCCTCGGCCATGACCTTGCCGCGCGGTTCGAACTCGGTACGCAACTGCTCCTGCAGGCGCTGGCCGAGCTTGCTGCCCTCAAGCACCTTCTGCATGTCGACATAGCCAATGGTTTCGGCGCCGAAGGCGCACACCGGGAGGATGACTGAGACGAGCAGCGCGACAGCGATGGACAAACGGGTCATGAGCAGGCTCCGAGGGTCGAAGGGGGTGAGGTGAACCGGACGCGGCCCGCGGGCACACGACAGACTGAGAATGCGTTGTTGTCCGGCCGCTCGTGCCGCCGGCGCGAGCGATTCTAACCCCGCTTTGGATTAGGGGGAATCGGCCGGTGATGCTTGCGTCGCAGGCGCGCCTGTCGGATCCTGTGCCCGACCTCGCCGCGCGCCCGGATGCGCCGTGGCCTCATCGACAGGTTCGGCGATCTCGCTCGGGGGATCCAAGCCCGATGCCGGTCTGTCCTTTCCCGCTAATCGCCTCATTTGGGAGATCCCACGGTGGGCAACTCGCTGCAGGACCAATTGCTCAAGGCCGGCCTGGTCGACGAGCAAAAATTGAAACAAGCGCGTACATCCAAGCATAAGACGGTCAAACAGAAACCTGGTCCGCGCAATGCCAAGGCCGAGAGCGAGGCAAGGCTGGCCGCCGAGCGGGCGCGGCAGGAAAAGCAGGAGCGTGATCGCGAGCTCAACCGCCGACGTCAGGAGGAGGCGACCTTGCGCGCCGCCGAGAACGAGATCCGCCAGCTTGTGCACAGGCATCGCGTGGTGCGTGATCGGGGCGATCTGGCCTTCAACTTCACCGACGGCAAGACGCTCAAGCGGATCTATGTGAACGCCGATCAGCATGCCAGGCTGGTTGTCGGCACGCTTGCGGTGGTGCGCCAGGACACCTTCTACGAGGTGGTCCCGGCCGAGATCGCCGAACGCGTGCTGGCACGCGATCCGAGCCTGGTCCTGGTCCACAACAAGGCGGCCGAGGAGACGGCAGCGGATGATCCCTATGCCGACTTCCAGGTTCCGGACGATCTGATGTGGTGAGAGCGGGGCAGTGCGCCCGAGGCGCGCCTGATCCGACTCTGCGCTGTGATCGTCGCCAATGCAGCCCGATTCCAACACCGACTAGTCAGGAAGATCACGGATGTCCGATATCGCCAACCTCAAGCTCGCCGTGCTCATCGATGCCGACAATGCCCAGGCGAGCATTGTCGAAGGTCTGCTGGCCGAGATCGCCAAATACGGGACCGCCCATGCCAAACGCATCTATGGCGATTGGACCCTGCCCAACTTGGGGTCCTGGAAGGAGACGCTGCTGCGCCATTCCATCCAGCCGATGCAGCAGTTCCGCTATACCAAGGGCAAGAACGCGACCGACGGGGCCATGATGATCGATGCCATGGATCTGCTGTACTCACGCAATTTCGACGGATTCTGTATCGTCTCGAGCGACAGCGATTTCACGCGCCTGGCCTCGCGCCTGCGCGAATCGGGTATGACCGTCTACGGATTCGGGGAGCAAAAGACGCCGGAACCCTTCGTCGCGGCGTGCGATAAGTTCGTCTACACCGAGGTGCTGCGCGAGGATGCCGGCGGGGATTCGACTACGCGCAAGAGCGGCAAGGACCTGCTGCGCGATGCCAAGCTGGTGAATCTGCTGCGTGCCGCCTTGGATGGTGCCGCCGACGATACCGGCTGGGCGGGGCTCGGGGCCGTCGGTTCGGCCATCGCCAAGCGCAGTCCCGAGTTCGACTCGCGCAACTACGGTTATGCCAAGCTCAGCGGCCTGCTCAAAGCGATTGCGCTCTTCGACATCGAGGAGCGGCAGGTCGGCCGCGGTCCACACAAGGCGCTGTTCGTCCGCGACCAGAAGTCGGCGACCTAGGCTTAAACCGCGTCCTGATCTCCACTGCGAAGACGTCGGTTTGGGTCGGCGTTGACGCTGCCAATGCGCTTCGCGCCGACGCGGTTTAAGTTCATTGCCTGGATTTGGTGATCAGGAACAGCGTCTGATCAAGAACAGCGTCGTTAGCCTGGTCTTTTGTGTCTGTCGCGCGTTGGTACTTGCGTACTCCTCAGTATCATGACAAGAGGTGCGGTTTCGCGTGGATCTCATCGATACCCATTGTCACCTGGATGTCACGGAGTTTGCCGCCGATCGCGATGCGGTGCTGGCGCGCGCGCGGGCCGCCGGCCTGGTCGGCATTGTGGTTCCCGGCATCGATGCCGAGGGGTGGAACGGGTTGCTCGCGCTCTGTGACGCGCATGAAGATCTGTATCCGGCGTTGGGTCTGCATCCGGTTTATCTTGACCAGCACGGCGAATCGGATGTGGCGGCGCTTGAACGGGCGATCGCCGATCATTGCCCTGTCGCGGTGGGTGAGATCGGTCTGGATTTTCAGGTCCGCGAGTTGGATCGTGCGCGCCAGCTGGCTCTGCTTGAGGCACAGCTGTCCGTGGCGCGCGCAGCCGATCTGCCGGTGCTGCTGCATGTGCGCAAGGCACATGATCAGATGCTCTTGATCCTGCGTCGGGCACGGGTGAAGGGCGGCATTGTCCACGCCTTCAACGGGAGCCTGCAACAGGCGCAGCAGTACCTTGATCTTGGCTTCCGGTTGGGTTTCGGCGGCATGCTGACCTTCGTCCGCTCGTCGCGGCTGCGCCGCCTGGCCGCGGAGCTGCCCGGCGAGGCG
>JBGSKP010000129.1:0-2814 GCA_041741175.1 Thiocapsa sp.
TCCTTTTCACCCATTTTCCGCTCGGTGCCGGGGTGCCGATGCGGCCTCTTAACGCCGACGAAGTCCTCACCCGATTCGCCGGCCATAATCTCCGCGCGGTTCTCTCCGGACATCACCACGGACGCACGCGCACCCGATGGAAGTCCACGACCCTCCTGACCAACGCCTGCTGCGCGCGCGTCCGAGGCAATCATGACCGCACGCCAACCAAGGGCTACTGGCTGTTTCGCGCCCACCTGGACGGAACGCTCCAGCGCACCTTCGTCCCCTTCGCCGCCTGAGAGCCTGATGCTCCTTTCGCCGCCGTCGTCATCCCTGAACCACTTTAGGGGCGCCTCGACCGCGACGAGTTGTATCCGCACTTCAGATTTGAGGCACCCGCGGTGACAGTTTTTCCACCTCAGTGGAGGAAACCGGGCGCAGCTCGAGGAGACCACCGCCTGGGTCACATCGGGAAAGGCCAAAGCCTGCCGTTTGCGGCCCCGGCCTTCTCAACCCTAACCTGACTTCCGCAACTGGAGGGTGGAAAAAACGCAAGCCGTTGATTGATCGTGCGAGTTTTACAAAAGGTCGGGACTACACGTGCTTGTTTTTCGCCGGATAGATGATCCGCGGGGGCGGTTGGTCGGGCAGGTGTAGGCCGAGGGTGTCGAGCAGAAGGGCGACGTCGGTGTCGGGGTCGGTGCGTCGATGCAAGAGCAGTTCGCGCCGAATGGAGGCGTCGGTGTCGACGATGGGCAGGGTCACATCGAGCATCTGGATTGTTGCGAGTTTCTCCAGGACGATCCGCGGCATCAGTCCCGGTGCAAGGGCCCGGAGTTTCTGTCGCAGGGTCGTCATAAGGCAGTAGGCGAGGAAGGCGACGAACAGGTGAGCCTCGATGCGTGCGGGTTTACTGTGGTAGATGGGGCGCAGGCCGAGATCGCCTTTGAGCGTGCGGAAGGCCTCCTCTACGTGGCACAGCTGCATGTAGCATTTCCATAGCAGTTGCGGATCGTCGGCGGACATGTTTGTGCGCAGCAGATACCGACCTTCGCGGGAGCGCACGGCCCGCAGTTGGTCTCGGTTGAGCCGATAGGTCAGCACGCCTTCGGCGCTGACTTGCGCATCGACGAGTCCATTGACGATCCGGCCCGCCTCGGCTTGGGCGGCCCCGAGTTTTTTGAGCAGGTTGTCGCGCGATGTCTTCTGTGCGGCCAGTTCCGTCAGGCGTTTCCAATATTTCTTGAGGCTGCGGCGACGCATGCCGCTTTCCTTGCCCACGCGGGCCTGGCTCTCAGCGAGCACGTAAAGTTCGCCTTGATCGGGCAACAGTTTCACCCTCAGGCCCTCTCGCACGTCTTGCCAGGGGCGTTCGGCCAGTTCGGCTTCATATCGAGTGAGACGTCCCTTCGGAGTGCCAACCAGATAGCGCACCTGGCTTTGGCCCCCGCGCAGTTCGGCGAGGATTTCCTCGGTGGGGATGCCCCGGTCCATGACCCAGATGCGTTCGGCCGCGCCGTACCGGCGGCGGATCGTCTCGATCATGCCGCGCAGGGTCGTCTTGTCGGCGGTGTTGCCCGGAAACATCTCGTAGGCCAGCGGCAGGCCCTCGGGTGTGACGACAAGTGCGATGACCACCTGCACGCAATCGCCGCGTTTGTCCCGGCTGTAACCGAAACGCCGGGGATCATCGGGATCGACTGGCGCATCGCATTCGAAGTAGGTCGAGGTCAGATCGTACAGCAGCACTTCGTAACGCGCGCCGAACAGCTCGCTCCAGCGCTCTCGAAGATGAAGGAACATCTCCTGCTTGTGCTCGAGCAGCAGATCCAGACAGCGGTACAGTGTGTCGTCCTGCGCGGAACGGGCATCCACCCCGAGCAGATCGGCCAACGCCGTCGTTGAAAACCAATGACGGTGCAGGCGCCATTCCGAACCGGGTGAGAGCAACCGGTACACCACGAGGATGCGCAGCACCTTCTCCCAGTCGGTCCCCTCGCGGCTTTCCGGCAGGCGCGCCGTGAAAAAATCATCGAGTCCGAGCGTGCGCCACAGTTGGTCACCCAGCCAGCACGCACCCCATTGACGGGGTTTGGTCAGCTTCATCTCGCTCAAGCGCACCTGCAGACTCTCCGCGCCATCCGCCGGCGCGGTGCGGTCGGATGGAAACAGGGCCATTTGCCGAGCCTCCTCCTCCCGCCCGTCGATCACCGCGATCGTTCGCTCCCAAGCCAGCTGCTGGCTGTCATTGATCTCCCCAAGGTACAGCACATGGCGCTGCGCCACCTTGCCTCCCGCGTAGCGCCGACTCTCCACGATCGACCAGTTGCGATGTACCTTACCATCCTTCTTCCGGACCCGGCATTTGAGGAACATGCGCGCACTTTACCGGAATTGTTTTCACTCGGTAAGGGGGTAGGTCGGGCCTACACGCCTTTCAGAAAATCGACCCCTCAGGACCAATCACTTGTGCAATCCACCCCACCCAAAATATCCGATTCCTGCCTCCAGTTGCGGAAGTCGGGCTAAACCGCTGCAAGGAAACAACTAAAAATCGGTGCCAATTCGCCGTTTGCAACGCTTCCGGCACGCCGTACCCTGCAACCCGCTAACGCGTGCAAAGAACATCAGGGCGCACCTGCGGCCAACCGCCTCATGCACCCTGATGGCGGCAGCATGCCTGAAAGCTACTCACTGGGCTGACCACGTGTAGCGTTTCACGATATTTCCGGGGGTTTGTTTCGTGATAGTCCCGGAGGCGCGATCACGAGGAACGCCTCCGGGTCGTGAGATTGACGACGGCGAGGGGTCAGCGACCGGTGGGCTTGAGCC
>JBGSKP010000130.1:0-3213 GCA_041741175.1 Thiocapsa sp.
AGATGGCGACCACCCCGGTCGAGCTCATGACGGAGCCGAGAAGGCCCACCGAGAGCATCAGCAGCACCAGAAGCCGCCAGGCACTGTTGCCGCCCCGCTCGGCCAACCAGTCGCCGATGCCGCGCGCCACCCCGGTGCGGGCCAGAGCCTCGCCGATCACGAACATGGCTGCGATCAGGACGATGTTGGGATTGCTGAAACCGGCGAGTGCCTCCTGGACCGTGATCACGCCCGTGAAAGGCAAAGCCACCATCATGATGAGGGCCACGGCATCCACCCGGGGCTTGTTGAGCGCGAACATCAGGACCGCGGCGCCCAGCATGAGAAGAACGATCAGTAGATCTTGCGACATCCCGTTTCCTCCGTGGCGCTGCGACCCGTGACCGGCCCGGCGCATTGGCGCTCGGGCCTGGCGCTCCTCGCCGCGACCCGGAAAGGGTTTATCCTATCGGAAACGGCCATGGATCTCGCCCGCACTGCCGTGCGAGTGTCGATGGCGATGTGCGCGGCCTGAACCGATCGACACCGGAGACCGAAATCCATGTTGCCCATGCAAGCCAGGTATCAGCAACCCGACCATCAACCGACCCATGACGACATCATCCATTTCTCCGGCGTGAGCTGGGACGACTACGAGCGCCTGCTCGTGATGCGCGGCGATCATTCCGCCCCGCGGATCGCCTACCTGGAAGGAGAGGTCGAGATCATGAGCCCGTCGCAGACCCACGAAAGCATCAAGTCCGTCATCGGCCGCCTGGTCGAGACCTATTGCCTGGAGCGCGACATCGTCTTCTCGACCTACGGCTCATGGACACTCAAGGACAAGGCGCGCAACCGCGGTGCCGAGCCGGACGAGTGCTATGTCTTCGGGACCGAGGCGGCGGAGCGTCCGCATCTCGCCATCGAGGTCGTCTGGACCCACGGTCGAATCGACAAGCTCGAGATCTACCGCCAACTCGGCGTCGCCGAGGTTTGGTACTGGCGCCAGGGCGTGATCCAACCCTACTGTCTGCGCGGCGAGCGTTACGAGCCGGTGAACGAGAGCCAGGTCCTGCCCGGATTGGACCTGGCGCTCTTGATGCGCTTCATCGACGAGCCGACCACCTCGCAGGCGATTCGGGGCTATCGCGATGCGTTGCGGGGTGATGAAAGGGGGTGATGCCGGCGTCATAGCGAGTCCATCCTCGAACTCGATTTTCGCCTCGGCGCATCCGTTCGACTGCGTCAGAAATCCCTCAACACTTTCTCCGCAGAACCGCCCCTGGGCCCTGACCGGAGCGATTAGCGGCGAGAGGTCGCTCGGCTTACTCGGTTCAGATATGGTCGAACTCCGCATCCGGACGTTCGAGGCTTTGCAGAAGAACTTTGATCACCTCAAGGCGTTCCGCTGGCGGCTGTTTTAGGGCTAATGCTATCAGCGCCTGCGTCGTCATGGGTTCATTCACCTCGGGCTTTACATGCTCAATGACGCCGTTGCGGCTGATGACGATCGCAGTGCCGGTCCTTTTTGCAATCTCGCGCGCACGCAGGGCGGCGCGTTTCAGCGCGATTTCGGAGCGGCGTAGATCAGCATCGCGTGCGTATTCGATTGGTTGATGGTTCATTTTTCCACCTATTATTGCAGGTCGTGTGCAGGGGTGGTGAGCATCATGGTAAACCTTTCAATGCGCCGGTCACGCATGGACTGCATGCGCTTCCGCCCCGATTGTTGCACGTGATACCTGCATCGATATGATTGCCGGCAGCTATACATCTTCCTCAAAAAAATCGGAGTCGATTTTTTTGAGTTCGAACACGTCCATAACGGATACTCCAACGCCGTAGTCAATCATGTACCTTGCGAGTTGGTTTCCGTCGATTAAAACGATGCGAGACGTATAGTCTTTAAGCGATGCCTGAGCGTCTTTTGTAAACGTTGATGTCGTTATGAAAATGCCTTTTGTCGCCTTCTTCTTCGAAAGGGCTCCGGAAAACTGATCGAGATCCGGACTGCCAACGGGCTTGTCAACCCAGCGTTTTGCTTGGATGTAGATGTTGTCAAGACCCAGTTTGTCCTCTCTGATGACTCCGTCTATCCCTCCATCCCCGGTTTTCCCGAGCGCCGCTCCGGCATCCTTGAATGAGCCACCGTACCCCATCTTTAAAAGAACGTGAATGACAAGGCGTTCAAAAAATTGAGGCGAGCATTTCTTAACTCGATCAAGCAACTCCGTTGCGAGTGCCTCTCGAAACTGTTCATAAAATGAGGATATGGATTCAATCGGCGTCTCTTTCGAGTGCTCTCCGGACTCCACTTTAGGCGATTTCTTTTTGCCCTGAAAAGCCGCGAACTCTGGAAACTGTGACAGAGTTTTATTGTCGACTTTGATGGGAGATTGCCTGAGTATTCTTATCCCTCGTTGAGTCAGTCGAAAATAGCCCCGCTTCGGGGCTTCGAGTAACCCAGCTTTCTGCAGATAGGTGCGGGCCCAGGACGCTCGAGAGGAAAACTTAAAGGTGCCTCCGCTCGGCAACAATTCCGTTCTCTCACTCTCGCTCAACTTGAATCGTGAGGCTAGCTGATCAACTGCATCGGATAGCTTGACGTCTTGACCCTCGGCTGAGGCAGCGATTTCAAGTAACGGTAACATCAATGTTTCGTAATCCGGTATAGGCATGAGTTCAGAGATAGCTTTTCAGGTGCGATTCAGGAGTTTATTGGGGTCTTTTTCAAGGTGGTGGTGGCGGCCAAACCATTCTTGTGGGTATCCAGGCGCCGGAGGATGGCTTCTTTGATCTAAGCGCGGCGAATCTCAAGGTCGCATTGATCGAGATGCTCATCGACTCTGTCCGGCACGTCAAGTCGTGTATATGGATTCGGCTTGAGCGCTATCTCGACGTTTATTGAGTATCCATGCTTGACTCCTGATCTGGTGTGAATGGGCTGCACGATGCGACTGATCTGCCAAGTCAAGCCTAAATCCCCGATCACCTAAACCGCGTCCCCGCAGAGGCTCCAAGAACCCGCAAGCCTCGACCCAAACGACAACAGAGCCCATCCCAAAGGACGCGGTTTAGCTCTAGAATCGCCCGATCAAAGACACCCCCAGCATCGCCGCCGGATCCTGATCCTCCTCGTACAGCCGTCGACCCTTCTCGTCCTCGACCTTCAAGGTAGTCCCGGTCGCCGCCCCGGCGTAGAGCTTGAAGCTCAGGTTCTCGGTCAGGTCGCGA
>JBGSKP010000131.1:0-5596 GCA_041741175.1 Thiocapsa sp.
CGGCGTCGGCGAGGCATACGACGGCGAGCGTGACGGGCGCATCGGTGTGTTGCAATCCGGCCCGGGGATGATCGTTCAGTGCCGCGGTGGGTTCGCCTCGCCAATCCGCTGCTTTGAGCTGGTGCAGACTGGGCGAGAAGCGGATGTCCGCCACGTCGCGCGCCTGCGGATAGGCGCTGAGAAACTCCGCCGCAACCTCGTCACTGCGATCGCAGATGACCGTGACGCGCGGTCGACTGTTGCCATACTGGATCAGGCGCAACGCCTGCACGAGCATTGCACGGGCGGGGGCGTCGAATCCGGCGATCAGCAGGTGAGGTCGCTGGCCAAATTTCGGGTCCATGCCGAGGTGAATCGGCCAGCGCGTCAGCAGCGCACGGGCGGCGCGATTCTCGATCGCGAAGGTTTCGAGCCGTAACGGGCCATTAGGATCCGGCGTCGGAAGCGACGGTGGCGGATCGTGCGGATGCATCAGGATCAGGCGTTGGATCGATCGGCGCCGCTTGCGACGATCCTGTTCGCAGTTGGCGATGATCGCGGCGACCAAGTCCGGTGCGTCGGGCGGATTGGCCAGAATCAGGGTTTGGATCCGTCGCCGATCCAGTGTGACGAGAGACTCCGGATCAATCCGCTCGACGCGCCGGTCATCCCGGCGAAGCGCTGTGACGACCTGCTCCGCGAGCGGTTCGGTGCCGCAGACGAGAATCGGGGATCGCCGGAAGGGAAGACGCATCCGCTCGACCTGGTTAGGGCGAGAACGCCCAGGCGAGGATCACCGGGAGCTGTGCCGGCGCGTCGGCGAGGCCAGGGTGCGTCGGGGCGTCGCGGATCGCATCCGATTGCACGCAATCCGCGCGTGCGATCCAGATCGCCGGATCGCGCCCGTGCAGCCCCGGAGTCTCGTCCAACCTCAGCTCACTCCGAGATATGCAGCAGGGTGCCGGCTTCGTCCTGAAGCGTGACGCGCATCGGGATGCCCTGGCGGATACTGGCGGAGACCACACAGAAGTCCTCGAAGAGATCCTTGCAGCGGGCGAAGCGCGGCGATGCGGTCACGACCTCGCCGAGGATCAGCGTGATCTCCATTCGACCGATGCGCAGACGCTTCTTCTCGTTGCGGACCATGACGCAGACCGCCTCGGCACGCAGACAATTGTCCGGCGGCTCCTCCTTGAAGACGCAGTAAAGCAGGCTTGCACTCAAACAGTTGGCCGCGGCGGCCGCCAGGAGACGCGAGGCATTCGGGCCCTTTTGCTCACCGAGCGGAGGCGGCTCGTCCATCAACAGATCGGCAGCGCGCTTCCAATCGAAAGCCACATTGATCTGAAAGCCTTCCTGCTGTTCGAGTTGAATCTTGAATCGGCCTTCTTCCGACATGCGGGTCACTCCAGGTTGGTTAGGCCCCCCGGTTTGGGTTCCTTGGGTTGGGTCCGTTGATCGAGATCCGGGCCAGGCGTCGGCTTTGGGCGATTCTATACCCATCGTCTTGGATGATGCGGAGGGCCTGTCGTTCGCACGCTCCGGGCCTGACTGGTCCGGGTGCCCTGCGGGCGCCGCTATCGGCAGAGGGTTGCCGACCGACTTGCAGGCCGTTCGGGCGGTGCCACGTGTCTTGGGATCGCGCACGCGTCGCACGCCCGCGGCGCGCATCGAGTCCGGATCGGCGGCGAAGGCGCGCCAATCCCCTCCGGGGATGACCGAACGATCGCGTAAGGCGCCGCGGTAGAGATAGATCCATGCGTGTCCGTATGCGGTTGGCAGCAGCCGTCGGTCATACAGACGCGGGTAGTCCTCAAGGCGGTCGAGTCGCCGCAGACCGGCTTGGTCCAGGGCATAGACCTCGCCGATGAGCGCGCAGTGGCCGCCGCGCACCGCGCCCGGATAGGCGCCGAGCAGGTAGAGGGCGAAGCAGGGTAGGGTGCGGTGGGGTCCGAGAAACCATGCCCCGGCAAGCAGGTGATGATTGACCTCGCCACGCAGCAGGGTCCCATAGACAAAGACCTGGTGTCGCATCGGGATGAGCTGCCTAGGCCATTAAGCCCATGGCTCGCAGATGCCCCTGTGCGCTCGCCGCGATGCTGTAGTCCGCGACGGCGGCGCGCAGTGCCTCGCTGTCGTCAGTGTCGGCGAGTGCAGCCGCCATCGCGTCGGCCAAGGCTTGCGGATCCTGCATCGGCACCAGGCGGCCGTAGCGCCCGTCTTGGGTGATCTCTCTGGGGCCGCTCGGACAGTCGGTTGCCACGACCGGCACGCCCAGGGCCAGGGCTTCGGTCAACACGGTCGGCGAGCCTTCCCAAATCGACGAAAGCACAAACAGATCGCATTTGGCGATGTATGCATAGGGATTGCTCAGGAATCCAGGCATCGACAGACTGTCCGAGATCCCAAGCTCGGCGGCCAGCGCATCGAGCTTGGCCCGCTCGGCGGGGTCGCCATCGCCGAGGATCAACAAGCGACAAGGCTGATGCGCATGCAGTCTGGCGAAGGCACGCAGCAGGGTGGGGAAATCCTTCTGGCGGGTGAAGCGTCCGGATCCCACGATGACCGGAACGCTCTTGGGCGTCAGGAACGGATGCGCGACCGGCTCGGCGCCATGATCCAGAAGGTCGGGGGCGATGACCGGGTTATGGATGACCCGGATGCGTTCGGATGCGACCCCGATGATCTGCGCTGTGTCGTCTGCCACGCCTTGCGAGACGGCGACGATTACGTCGGCCTTTGGATAAAGCCAGCGCATCGGTACGTAGTATGAGAGCTTGCGCAGGCGGCTGCTTCGATCCAGTGCTTTGGACAGATGCGTGTCCATCCGGATCACCAGCCGGGTGTCGACCCGCGTAAACCGTCGGGTCAGCAGGCGTGCCAGCACGGCAACACTGTTCCCGCGATTCTTGGCGGCCAGCAAGGCCGCAGGACGCTCCCGCCACAGATAACGCATGAGCGGAACCAGGCAGAGCGCGGTGTGGGTCGAGCCCAGCCGAATGACGTTCACCTCTTTGGGCACAGTCGCTAAATGCGCGCCGCGCGCCTTCACCAGTAGGAGATCGACCGCGAAGCCGCGATCCAGAAAGGCGCGGCACAGATTGGCAATCACCCGCTCGACGCCGCCATCTCCAGAAAAGGATACGAAAATCGAGAGTGTTGCGGTCATTGCCTCGACTCAGGTTCGCGTTTCAGACTGACGGGGCAGTACTGTACTGCATTTCGGCCGCTCCGGGTCCCCTGGAGTTGGGCGCCCTCGGACGCCCTTGGCCGCTTGGTGTCGCGTCGGTGGTGTCGGGCCAGATGATGCTGGCCTGGTAGTGCCGATGCAGATGCTTCACACTTTCAGACTTTGGGATATGGCATCAGTGCTCCCGGTCACCGAGGCGAGGACACTCCAATGACATCGCCTGACCAGCGTCGACTCCGGCAGTTTTGATATGCAGCCTGCTCCGTTTTCCCGGCCATGAATCTCTTGCTGCTCGGCCGGATCATCGGCATCTATGCGCTGATCTTTGGTGCGACCCTGACGTTCCCGATTCTGGTCGGTCTTTGGTATCGTGAGCCGGAGGTTCTGAATTTTCTCTGGCCGATGGCCGGCTCGATTGGCGCCGGCACGCTATTGTGGCTGATCGGTCGACAGCGTAGTCGGGAACTGAGCGTCGGCGACGGCTATCTGGTCGTCACCCTGTTCTGGGTTCTGTTGAGCCTGCTGGGGGCTTGGCCGCTTATGAGCGGTTTTGGTCTCACGCCCGTCGATGCACTCTTTGAATCGGCCTCCGGAATCACGACCACGGGGGCAACCGTCATCGTCGGTCTGGATGAGATGCCACGTTCGCTGCTCTTTTATCGGCAGCAGTTACAGTGGTTCGGCGGCATGGGACTCATCGTGCTCGGGGTGGCGGTCATGCCCATGCTCGGGATCGGCGGGATGGAGCTGTATCGGGCCGAGGCGCCCGGCCCGCTCAAAGAAGAGAAGCTGACCCCGCGCCTGACCCAGACGGCGCAGGCGCTCTGGCTGATCTATTTCGCACTCACGCTCGCCTGCGCCGCAGCCTATTGGCTAGCCGGAATGACGCCCTTCGACGCGGTCTCGCATAGCCTCTCGACGGTCTCGACCGGCGGCTTCTCGACACACGACGCCAGTCTTGGATTTTTTGCCAGCCCGGCCGTTGAAGCCGTGGCCGTGGCCTTCATGCTGTTGGCCGCCATCAACTTCGGGGTCCACTACCTGGTCTGGATCCATCGTGATCCGCAGCAGTATCTGCGCGATACCGAAACGCGGACCTTTCTCGGTTTTGTCCTCGCGATGGTCTTGCTAGTCGGTCTGATTCTCTATTGGGACGGGCCGTACGATCAGGTACATGCCAGTCTTCGCGACGCGGCCTTCGAGGTGGTCTCGATTGTAACGAGCACCGGATTCGGCACCGCCGATTTCGCCCACTGGCCGGGTTTTCTTCCGCTCCTGCTGATTTACATCAGCTTTGTCGGCGGCTGCGGCGGTTCGACAGCCGGCGGCATCAAGGTGCTGCGGGTCTTGTTGATGGTCAAACAGGGTGCTCAGGAGGTACGGCAGTTGATTCATCCACACGCGGTCTTACCGCTGCGTCTGGGGCGGCGCATCGTCGACCCGCGACTCGCACGATCCGTCTGGGGATTCTTCGCGCTCTACACCTTCGCCGTCGCGACCCTGACGCTCCTGATGATCCACGCGGGCCTGGCGCCGCTCGACGCCTTCAGCGCGGTGGCGACCTGTCTGAACAATCTCGGCCCCGGACTCGGCGAGGTTGCCGTGACCTTCCAGTCCGTGAGCGACCTAGGCAAGATGCTCGCTGTGGCGGCGATGCTGTTGGGGCGCCTTGAGATCCTGACCATCCTCGTCATTCTCTCGCCGGCTTTCTGGCGGCGCTGAACGCATCGATCGCGGATGTGCCGCAGGTCAGGCTTGTCGCAAGCAGGATCTTCACAGACAGGATTGCACCGGCACATAGGCGTAGCCCAATGCCTCGGCGACCGCGGGGTGCGTCACCTGTCCTGCGCACAGATTCATTCCTTCACCAAGATGCGGATCATCCTGCATGGCCGCACGCCATCCCTTTTGCGCCAGGCTCAGAACATAAGGCAGGGTGGCGTTGTTCAAGGCGTAGGTCGAGGTGTGCGGAACCGCTCCAGGGATGTTTGCCACACCGTAATGCACGATACCCTCGAGGACAAAGGTGGGCTGGTCATGCGTCGTCGGCCGCGAGCTTTCGAAGCAACCGCCCTGATCGATTGAGACGTCGACCATCACCGCCCCGCGGCGCATCTCGCCGAGCATCTCGCGCGTGATCAGGTGCGGCGCTGCGGCGCCCGGCACCAGAACCGCCCCGATCACCAGATCGGCACTGCGCAGTGCAAGATCGAGCGTCGCCCGGTTTGAATGGATGACCCGTGCGCGCGACTCGAAGTGGGTCGCGAGTCGCTCAAGCACGATTGGACTGCGGTCCAGAATGGTCACATCGGCCTGCAGCCCGACGGCCATCTGCGCGGCATGAAAGCCGACGACACCGCCGCCGAGGATCAACACCTTACCCGGTGCTACGCCCGGCACGCCGCCCAGCAGCACACCGCGCCCGCC
>JBGSKP010000132.1:0-3702 GCA_041741175.1 Thiocapsa sp.
TACATCGCGACACCTTCATGGTCAGGAGGTCGGCGCCGTGCCGGCCGGTTTACGCTTGCGCCGGTTGCGCGAACGCGGCTTCTTGGCACCTTCGGCGGGCTTGTCTGCCGAAGCCGTAGTCGGCGCCGGAGCCGAGGTCAAGGCTGCACCCTGCTCCGGCGCCTGATCCGTCGGCTTGGCCTTCGCCTTGGGCTTGCGCCCACCCTGTCCACCCTTTGCGCCCTGTCCGGCCTTGCCACCCTGGCTGCTCGGCTCGGCCAGCACGAAGTCGATCTTCCGATCATCCAGATTGACGGCCGCAACCTGTATCCGCAGCCGATCGCCGAGACGGTAGACGGTGCCGGTCCGCTCGCCATGCAGACGATGACCGATGGGGTCGAAATGGTAAAAATCGTTATCGAGCGCCGTGATATGCACCAGGCCGTCGACATGCACCTCTTCGAGCTCGACGAAGATGCCGAATGAGTTGACGCTTGTGATGATCCCGTAGAATTTCTCGCCGAGCTTACCCTGCATGAACTCGCACTTGAGCCAGTCGTCGGCGTCGCGGGTCGCCTCGTCGGCGCGGCGCTCGGTGCCCGAGCAATATTCACCGATCTGCTGGAGCTCCATCTTGGAGTAGTCCAGATCGGCGGCGGTCCCGCCGGCGAGCAGATGCTTGATGATGCGATGCACCACCAGGTCCGGATAGCGGCGAATGGGCGAGGTGAAATGGGTGTAAGCCTCGTAGGCTAAACCGAAATGGCCGACATTGTCAGAGCTGTACATCGCCTGCTGCATGGAGCGCAGCAACACGGTCTGGATTAAGCCTCGATCCGGACGTTCTTTGACCATCTCAAGCAGCGCGGCATAGTCCTTGGCGGTCGGCTTCTCGCCGCCGGGCAGGCGCAGCGCAAGCTGTCCCAGAAACTCGCGTAGGTCGCTCAGCTTCTCGGCGTTCGGCAGATCATGGATACGGTAGAGCGCCGGCACTTTTTTACGCTCGAAGAGACGCGCTGCGGCCACATTGGCGGCCAGCATGCATTCTTCGATGATCTTGTGGGCCTCGTTGCGCACCAGCGGCACGACGGCGGCGATGCGCCCCAACTCATTGAAGACGAATTTGGTTTCGACGGTGTCGAAGTCGATGGCGCCGCGTTCGGCGCGGGCCTGATGCAGTGTCTGATACAGGGCGTAAAGCTCGTGCAGATGCGGCAACAGACCCGCATGCTTCTCGCACAGATCGGCATCGCCGTCGATGATCATGGCGGCGACCTGATCGTAGGTCAGCCGCGCATGAGAGCGCATCACACCCTCGAAAAACCGGGTGCGCGTGACCTTGCCTTCCGCGTTGATATAGAGCTCCGCCGTCATGCACAGCCGATCGACCTGCGGGTTGAGCGAGCACAGGCCGTTGGACAGAACCTCCGGCAGCATCGGAATGACGCGATCCGGGAAGTACACCGAGTTGCCGCGCGAATAGCCCTCGGCGTCCAGCGCGGTGCCGGGTACCACATAGCTCGAAACGTCGGCGATGCAGACCAGCAGCTTCCAGCCCTTGGGCTTGCGCTCGCAATAGACGGCGTCGTCGAAATCGCGCGCATCGGCCCCGTCGATGGTGACCAGGGGGATCTTGCGCAGATCGGTCCGACCCTCTTTCGCCGATTCCGGGACCTCGCTCGCGAGACCCGCGACCTCGGCCTCGACCTCGGCCGGCCAGTCGATCGGCAGGTCGTGGGCGCGGATCGCGATGTCCGTTTCCATTCCGGGCGCCATGTGATCGCCGAGCACGTCCAGGATCCTGCCGATCGGCTGGGTACGCTGGGTCGGTTGATCGGTAATCTCGGCGACGACGATCTGACCCTGCTCGGCGCCGGACATCCGGTCGCTCGGGATGATGATGTCGTGGGTCAGCCGCTTGTTGTCCGGAGCGACGAAACCGACGCCGCTCTCTTTATAAAGCCGCCCGACCACTGTTTTGGTCTTGCGCTCCAGGATCTCGACCACCGAGCCTTCGAGCCGGCCCCGTCGATCTCGCCCTGCAACCCGCACCACCACGCGATCGCCGTGAAACAGTGCGCGCATCTCTTTCGGATAGAGATAGAGATCGTCGCCACCCTCGTCCGGGCGGACGAAACCAAAGCCGTCTGCATGTCCGATCACGCGACCGGCGATCAGATCGCGTCGGTTGACCAGGCAGAATGCCTGATTACGATTACGCACCAGTTGACCGTCGCGCACCATGGCGCCGAGCCGGCGCTCCAGCGCAATCAGATCCTGCTCGTCGGTCAGATGCAGCTCACCGGCAATCTCCTCGGCACCGGCCGGAGCACCGAGAGCGGTGAGTGTTTCGAGGATAAATTCGCGGCTGGGAATGGGGTTGGCGTATTTTTTCGCCTCGCGCTGGCGATGCGGATCCGCTTCTTTGGCGGCTGTCGAAGTTCGGCGTCTTGTCACTTGAGCTCGTTCTTATTCGTAAAAGGTTAGTGTAGCCTTGACACCCTCGGGTTGTCTCACTAATATTCGCGCCTTGCCGCAGATGGTCGTGACTTACAAAACACCATCGAAGCCTCCTGCCGAGGTGGCGGAACTGGTAGACGCGCATGGTTCAGGTCCATGTGGGCGAAAGCTCGTGGAGGTTCGAGTCCTCTCCTCGGCACCAAATCCCCGCAGAGCTGGACCAATTTCGGGCCCGGCAGCCGCTCCGACGCGAAGACCAAAGATACTCTGACGACTCTGCACAGACGCAATCCCGCGGTCCTTTGTGTCGGTTCGCTCGACATCCAACACGTCTTTAAGCCATTCAGGTCGTACGCCAGTCAGCGGCTTTCCCGTCGGCAGCCTGAACGGCGGCGGCTTAACCGCCGATGCCAAGCCGTCGAGGACACTCACATCGGCGCCGAGACGACATTTGGTCATACGGCTCGGTTAGACTCGCCGCGTGCAACATGGATCATCAACGCATGCCCCTACCCTTTCGAGAGCATCCTCTGCGCGATGCCGTGACGGACGAGCTTCACGCCCGGACGTTTGAACCACTGCACGCACCGGCACGCATCTCCCACCTCGCTGCGGTCACGGGCGAGCGCGGGAGCGGACGCAATGTCGAGCACCTCAAGCGCCTGTTGGCACACTACGGTGTGCCGATTCCGGAGACGGTCGATCAGCATTACTGGGTCGACCTTGGGCCGATCCGGCTGCGCTGGGAGCGCCATACCGAATTCGTGGCCTACACCTTCAGCAAACGCGGCCCCTTCGATCATCCTTTCGCCGAGCCCGTTCTAAATGAGCTGCCCCAGGAGTGGTTGCGCGACTTGCCCGGCGAGGTCATCACCGCCGTCTCGCTGGCCATCGAGCCGTGCGATCTGCCCGAACGCACCAACGGCGAACTCGCCGCTCTGTTCGACGGCAATCCGGTGATCGGCTCGGCGGTCGTCGGCGGAGCCGGGCGTGCCTGGTCGGACCTGAAAATCCATTCCGACGGTTTCTCGCACATCCTCCTGCGCGACTGTGGGCTATCCGAGAGTCAGGCCGGGCGACTGGCCAAACGTGTCCTCGAGATCAATGCATACCGGGCGATGGCACTCCTCGGATTCCCGCTGGCGCGGCAGGTGTCCGCCCCCCTGAGCGACGCCGACCGCCGCCTGGCGATGGTGGCATCGCGCCTGTCGACCCCGGACGCGGCGGCAGAACCGGACTTCGAGCACGAGCTCCTGGCCGAGC
>JBGSKP010000133.1:0-4216 GCA_041741175.1 Thiocapsa sp.
CTCGGGCTCGGCGCCCTCTGGGGTCGGCTGGCCGGCGTCGGCCTGCTGCGGCGCATCCTGGTCTACGCGGGCGTGGTCTCCCTGCTGGCCTTCACCCGTGGCGGCGCCCAATACGATACCCGTGCCTATCGCGATTCAGTCCGCGATCTCATCCGACAGTGGGTCGATGTCTCGTCGGTCCTGCTCTGCTGTCTGTCAGCTAGGCCAGAGACACGCTTCACCGAGGCGGTGCTGGACGCCGGGCTGGCACGGGCGATCCAGGACCTTCACCGCTCCGATGCGACGAATCTGCCGGTCGCCGCCGAAGCCCTGTTATTGGAGGCGCGCCGGATGGGTCTGGAGGGCCTGTCGGCACCTCCGTGCTTCGGGCAGTCCGAACGCGCGGAGCGGCCGCGCCTGCGCTGGAGCCCGGAACTGGAACAACAGTATCGGCCGTTCGGTCTCATTGAGGTCGGCGAGACCGTCATCGTCGAGGACGAGCCGGTGATCCAGAATGGCCGCGTACTGGAGAAGGGCCATGTCAGAAAACAGCGTTCATAGCGCCGAGCACCTGTCGGCGGACCCCAAACCGGTCCTGGCCATCGATTTCGGCACCTCCAACACCTACGTCACCAAGTGTCCGGGCGACAGGGAAGATCCGGTCGGCGTGGACTTCGGCGACGGCCGCGACGGCATTGCCACCGCCATCCTCTACCGCGCAGGCAAGGAGCCGCTGATCGGCCATGTCGCGCTGGAGGAGTTTGGCGACGCTGGCGCCGAGCACGACGACTACCGCATTCGCGCCCAGTTCAAACCGGACCTGGTCAGCAGCGCCGAGGCGCGCATCGATGCGCGCGCGTTTCTGGTCGGTCTACTGACGCTCGCCCGACGGCAGCACAAGGACATCGCGCCCTTGCAGCGACAGGTCATCTTCGGGGTGCCGAGCGAGGCGTCCGAGACCTACCGGAACGCGCTGCGGGCAATCGCCCGGGAGGCTGGCTTCGGTGAGGTCAAGACGGTGGACGAGCCCAAGGGCGCGCTCTACTTCCATCTCCAGCGCAAGGACATCACCCCGGCCGAGGCACTCAAGGGGGCGCTGGTGGTCGATTTCGGCGGCGGCACCTGCGATTTCGCGCTCATCGTTCGGGGCGAAATCATGCACTCCTGGGGCGACATGCACCTGGGTGGACGGCTGTTCGATGACCTATTCTACCAGTGGTTCATCGAGCAGAATCCCGACGCCGTCGCGGCGATGCGCCGCGAGAAGGCCGAATTTTTCGTGCTGGCTGTGCGCTGCCGCGAGGTGAAGGAGAAATTCTCCCTCGCCATGGCACTCGACCCGACGACGGTCTATCGCAAGAGCGTGGGCGACTATGGGCGCCTCAATGAGGCGACCTGGGAGCACTTCCTGGCGCGTGCGCGCCGCTACCGGCCATCGGAAACCTTTGCTCAGTATCTGCGCGCGATGAATCCGCCGGCCGGCGCGCATCTGGATTCATTCGAACAGGGGCTCGACCTGCTGGACTGGTTTCGCCAGACCCTGCGTCAGGGACTGGCCCATGAGCAGGTGCGCCGCCAGGATCTGGCCTGCGTCATCCTGACCGGGGGCAGCAGCGCCTGGCCCTTCGTCGCCGACATCGTCGTGGAAGAGCTGAAACAGATCGAGGCAAGACACATCGAACGGTTGCCGCGTCTGGTGCATAGCGACCGACCCTATGTGACCGTCTCCCAGGGGCTCGCCATCGTCCCGGCGCTCCAGCGACGGCTTGCGGCGACGCAGATCGACTTGCGACGCGAGCGGCCGGAGTTCATCGGCGCCCGCATGGCCCCCTTGATCGAGCGGCGGATGGACGAAGCGGCGAACCGCATCGCAGAGCGGGTGGCGGTCGGTCTGTTCGACGAGCGGATCGCACCCATTCTGCGGCACTTTCGCCAGGAAGGCGGCTCGGTCGCCGACCTCAAGGCCAGGATCGCGGAGACCGCCGCCGCCTTCAGGCCGCAGCTCGAAGCCATCGTCACGACCCAGCTCGCCCAGGTGCTCACCGGCGTCGCCTCCGACACCACCGAGCTGATGCAGGACTGGTACCGGCAACACCGACTCACCGTCGACCAGGGGCTCACCCAGGCCGGGACGCCGGTGGACATGGCCGAGGGATTGCGGCTCGCGGACCCGGATGTCTACGGCGAGATCTCGGGCGTGGTCCTGGCACTGTCCACGACCCTCGTCACCGTCCTGGCGGCCGTCATCAGCGGCGGGGCGGGCACCGCGCTCATCATGTCCGGCCCCCTCGGATTGCTGATCGGTGCCCTGGCTGGTCTGATCGCCGGCACCCTGGCGATGCGCTACGGGATGGATGAGGCCAAGCGCCGGGCCGAGCAGTGGGAAGGTGCCCCGCTCTGGCTGATCGCGCGCGCACTCTCGGACACGAAGATCGCCCGCCTGCGCGACGACCTTAAGGGTCAGGTGGCGGACAAGGTAGCGGGTCAATCGGAGCAGGCCAGACAAGGATTGGAGGATCAGATCAGCGCGCGGGTCGAGCAGGAAATCGCGAGTCTGTCGGCGATCAGTCAGCTTCGGTGAGGCAGACGCCGCTTAGGCGATCTCCGGGGTCAGCTCTTTCTCGCCCGGGTGCTGTTCGGCGGTGGCGTCGCGCACGACCGGGCCGAGCCGGAGGGTTTTTACGGCTTTGATCTCTCGTTCTTTAGCTTCAGTACCACATAGCCGACGTGGGTGATACGTGACGGACGCGGTTGGGTCACGGGCATCGAGGCATTGCCCACCGCTGCGAGAACGCTCCAGCGGGGCATCATCGGCGCGCGGGCAAGACTCGCGCGACCTCCACTCAACGTTTGATGGAAGTAATTTTCGTCCCTTCGATGCTGAGGCTGGCCATCAGCCCCTGCTGATCAAAAATCAAGGCGTAGGCATCGTCCTTTAATGTCGTCGATGACAGATTCTTAGCCGCGCCGGCATCCACCGCAACCACGGTCGTTCCGACCCCGATTTCCCATCCTTCCGAGGTTTGGACTGCTATAGCAATGCGTCGATATCCGCCGGCGCTTTCAGGACCACGCTGCCGACCGGTACACCCAGATCGTCGGCAATGACCTGACACTTCGCCTGGAGCAGAAAGAACACCGGCGCCTGGGTGTCACTGAGTGTTTCGTAGTTCGCCTGGCCCTTGGCAATGATCAGCGACGCCTGTGCGAATTGCTCGCGAAACGCCGCCGAGCAATGCTCGAGCAAGGTGCCGGGCGCATCCGAACCGTTGTCGATGATGTGACTGACCGCATCCATACCCGCGGCCAGGGCGTCTTCGCGGGTCGCATCGTTGACGATCGGGGCAGCCTTCACGACGTAGGTCACCGGCAGGGCGAGGCTCTCGATCAGCACGCGGTCAAACACCGTTTCACCGGCGTTGTCGGCCAGGTAGAGGATGCTGTCGGCGTCCCTCAGCGCCTGGCGCAGGCGCATTAAGCCGTCGATCGCGAAGGGTTGTTCGAGGACCCGCGCCAAGGTCGCTTCCAGGTCGAAGGTTTCCGCCATGCCGTCGTCGATGATGTTGCCGGCGATGGCGATGCGCACGGCGGTTTCCAACGGCTCAGGGGCGATGCGCACGCGCTCGCGCAGTCCCGGCAGCAATGTCATGGCCTGCGCCGTGGCGTCACGCTTACTCCGCGCATAGGGGTCGGGTGTGTGCGTCTCGCGCCTGACCGTCCGGTGGATGACCTCCGCCATCACCGGCGGCGTCGCCTGCGCCGGCAGGTCGCGGAGCTGGTCCATGGTCTCCAGCAAGATGTGACGTTGCAGCTCCACCGATGCATCGGCCTGGCGGGCCGCGCTTAACGCCTGACGCAGGAAACAGGGATAGCAGTCGAGATAGGTCTTCATGGCGCGATTGTCCGAGTCATTGGTCTTTCCCGTTGCAGGATCGAAGCTAAACCGCGCCCGGCGCGGTATGCGGTGTTTTTGGATGGGATCCGCCCCGGCAAACTTGACGACCGCTGGAGCTGGCGCGGTTTAGGTTATTAAAAAACATATCATTTAAAACCGCGTCTCCGCTCAGGGCCGTGGATGGACCAAACATCGAGCTCACTCGAAGATGGGCGTCTCGCTCTGGACGCGGTTTAGGCCATCGCACTGATGGTCCGGCGAAAGCGACTCAGCGCGATGCCGAAGAACACCGCGCCGATCGCGGCGAGCGCGAGGAACGGCGGCCAGACCACGTCGAGGCCG
>JBGSKP010000134.1:0-2402 GCA_041741175.1 Thiocapsa sp.
CGCTGGTTGCGACCCAAGACCCCCGAGGCGCCGACGGCCCGGATGCGCCCGAAACTGATGCAGTGGGTCGAGCGCTACCGGCTCGCGGATCGCGAGTATCGGGTGCGGGTGCGCCCCGACTCGCCCTTGCTCGGCACGACGCTGGGCGAACTGGATCTGCCCGCGAAGATCGGTGTGCGGATCATCCTGATCGAGCGCGGTCTCGGGCGTGCGCGCCAATTGCTCCCGCGCACGCCGCAGACCGTTCTGCAGGCGCACGACATCCTCTTGATCGATGTCGATCTTGAGGAGAAACGCATCGACGTGACCGAGTTCTGCGAGCGCTACGGGGTCGAGCTCCTGCCGCGCACGGGCCGCTATTTCGTCGACCGATCGCAGGACATCGGCATGGTGGAGATCATGATCGCGGACGAGTCGCGCTTCGCCGGCAAAAGGATTGCGGAGGCGGAGCTGATGGTCCGCTCCGAGCTGACCGTGGTCGGGATGCGGCGCGGCCCGGATGCGCATGCACCCCACGGTCTGCGCGCGGAGACCCTCAAGATCGGCGATACGCTGCTGCTCGTCGGACCCTGGAAGACGATCCGCCGTCTGCAGGACGATACGCGCGATCTGATCGTGCTCAACCTCCCCAAGGAGTTCGACGAGTATCTTCCGGCGGCCAAGCGCGCGCCCTATGCGGTCCTGACGCTCCTCGTGGTGGTCACCCTGATGGCGACGGGAATCGTCCCGAACGTCCAGGCCGCGCTGATCGGCTGTCTGATGATGGGTCTCTTCAGGTGCATCGATCTGGACAAGGCGTACCGCGCCATCCAGTGGAAAGGGCTCATCATGATCGTCGGGATGATGCCCTTCGCCCTGGCGCTGGATCGGACCGGCGGCGTGGACATGGCCGCCGCTGCGCTGGTCGGGCTGGCCGGAGAGGCCGGACCCTCTGCCGTCATGGCCCTGCTGTTCGCAGTCACCGTCGCCCTTGGACTCTTCATCGTCAACACCGCCAACGCCATCCTGATGATCCCGATCGCCCTGGCGATCGCCGAGTCGTTGGGCGCATCGCCGTATCCCTTTGCCATGATCATCGCGTTGGCGGCATCCAGCGCCTTCATGACGCCGATCTCACCCATCAATACCCTGGTGACCACCGCGGGAAACTACAGCTTCGCCGACTTTCTCCGCATCGGCTTGCCCTTGACCCTGCTGGTGATGATCGTCAGCGTGCTCCTGGTGCCCTGGCTGCTGCCGTTGTATTGAGCGTCGCCCGTATCGGCACGCTGTATCGGCACGCTTGTCGCGGATGCATCGCTGGGCTACCGTAACATCCATCCGAGCTGCATTCCCGACCTGATCGGCATGTTGATTGACGATCCGGCCGGAAACTTTGTGGGGGCGAGGATCGAGCCCGAGCCGCCGACGCGGGTCATCGACCGCGCCGTCATGCCGCCCACCGCGCGCCTCATCGTCCGCGACGACCAGCCACTCGCGAATCTGGAACGCGGAGCCGGCCTTCGATCCGCATGAGCGCTCCTGGCACCTCAACACCCGCCCGGAACGACGCCTGCAATGGACCCTTGCCTATCGGGTCAGTAGCTCCGGACAACTCGGGATCACGGCCACCTGCCCCCCTGCTGAACCAGGATGGTCGGATCATCGGAATCCTCAAAGGCACGGACTCGGATCTGACGCAACGCATCCATACCCAGAATCAAGCAGGACGTAAAGCGGTGGCGCCGCGGGTCCTCTTTGTGCTGTGACCGAGAGTCTGGTCGAAATGGATCAGGGCGTCGGAGCCATCAATAGGAGCGTCTCCGACATGGCGCTGCGCTATCGCGGACTGAATCAGACGCTCGGTCAGATGGGAGTGGATGTCGAGCAAATGGCGCGGCCGGTGCCATCAGCCCCGGCGCTCGCACGCCAACGCGTAGCGCCTGAATCAACGATCAACGTCAGGGGTGTAAGACGATTCGTGAGAGCGAATCAATGGCCATCCAACACAACTGGAGAGAAACGATGACGCGTGATCAATCAGGACGCCTGGCGGCACTTCGTCTGCGCAGCGCCGGGTGGGCGCTGCTTGCCGGCACATCCCTGCTGCTGATGGCCTGCGCCTCGACCGGCGAGCATGTGACGGGGGCGATGCAGATTACGGTTAAGCCGGGCGACACGGGCACCTGTCAAACCAGTCCCTGCCAGGTCTCCCTGGTGATGCCGCCCGGAACCGGAACCTACGAGGTGACCGCCAACGAGATCAAGATCGGCGACTTTCCCGCCGGACAGACCGTCTCGCTCGGCAGTTTATTCGGGAGCAATGCCATCAAGGTTGTCGGCGCGGACGTGCCGCCGGCCTACGTCTACATTCCGAGAGATCTATAGGGCGCGAACAGACCCGCGAGCCGTGGAGCACCGCC
>JBGSKP010000135.1:0-1559 GCA_041741175.1 Thiocapsa sp.
GGATTTTGCGGATGCGCTGCATCTCGCCGGCAGCACAAAAGCGATCGAATTTGCAACCTTCGATGAGAAGCTGATTAAGCTCGCCCAGAGACTTCAAGCGAAGGGGATCGTAGCGGTTTGACCGCTACGATGCGGGAACGACTCAGAGACCTGGGTGCACGACCGCCATCGATTCCGTAACAACCCTTGGCCGGGATGAGGGAGCGCGAATCCCGGTGACCGCAGCGGCTGCTCTCCAACGAGCGCACCAAGCATCATCCACGCGAACACCCCCGACCGCCTAATCAGGAGCCCACACCGACCTGGCCATGGACGACACCGCAAACATCCCGAATTTGAATGACCCGCCCGAGGACGACGGTCTCTCGCCGGACCTCATCGAGACCTTCATCACCCGCTGGGCAGGCGCGACCGGCACCGAGCGCGCCAACTACCAACTCTTCCTGACCGAGCTGTGCGCGCTCCTCGGGCTGCCCCAACCGGACCCAGCCCGGTAGGACACCCACGACAACGCCTATTGCTTCGAGCGCCGCGTCGTCTTCCAGCACGGCGACGGGACCGAGAGCCACGGCTTCATCGACCTCTATCGGGGGGAACCGTGGACGTACCACCGTTGCTACAGATTAATTCGGGAAACAGTGTTCTGTTTTCGTTCAGCCTTAAGGAACTGTGGTCTGTCCCTGATTAGCTCCGGCATCGCCACGCGCAACGGCAACCGCCAGCGGAGCGGTGCCGATGGGGCTGCGATCGAGTCCGAACCGGCGGTTTGCTGCGGTGAGCGCCGCTTCCGCGTCCGCATCCGGCGTGGCGGCGATCAGCAGCCTTCCGGAGGTCCGGGGATCGCAGAAGATCTTCCGTCGGTTCTCGGGCAGCTCCCCGATACGATGCCCATCGTGCTGTCGAAGTTGCGTTGGGCGCCTCGCGGCGAGCAGCCCTGCGCGAGATACAGCTCGACGTGCCGGAGCTTGGGTACGGAGTCGTCGTCGCGCCGGGCTCGACCGAGATACGAAAGGGTCGGTGAGGGTTTGGCGGAAGAGAGCAGGAGTCGAACCTACCAGGGATCGCATGGCGGCCCCTCCCGGTTTTGAAGACCGGGCGCCCCACCGGGGAACGATCTCTTCCAATGCTCATCGCTCGGCCCAATGCCGGGCCGCGCTGTCGGGACGCAGGAGGTGCTCGTCGCGGACCCGCCGAGTGTAGCCAATGCGGTCGAAGAATTCGAGGATCTGAACGGCCACCTTTCGCCCCCCCTCGCCGGCATGGTAGATGGCGTCGCGAAACGGCGCGACCCGCACCTTACCCTGCTCCTCGGCGAGTCGCCGCACGATGTCGGCCAGCTCAGCGACAGCGTCGGCGGTGAAATAGTGATCGTGGGCGACGGGGTACAGCTCGCCGGCGAGGGCAATGCGCTTGAAGAGCCTCCGTACCAGGTGCTCCGGCGTCCCGGTTGCGTCGGCGACATCGCGCACCCGCGGCGGGTTGTAGGGCCGGGCATCCAGCAAGACCCTGAGCTCGGCAAACAGGAAGCGGTCGCTGTCGGTCACGCTGGCGCGATGATC
>JBGSKP010000136.1:0-3295 GCA_041741175.1 Thiocapsa sp.
GGCCTCGCCGCGCGGAATCAGGATCTCCATCGTCGACTCGGCGCCGAAACCGGAGGCGGCGCCGGTCTCTGGCACAGGCGTCTTGATGGCGACGAACAGGAGGAGCGCGGCATGCAGCAGGGTTGCGGCGATCAGTGCAACGAGAAAGGTCGCGGTCGAGCCGGCAGGGCGAGCCCCGCCGAGTGGGCCGGTACCGTCCGGATCGAGCTTCATGCGGTCACGGTTCGTTGTCCTCGACGGCGGCGATCAGCTCGGGCTCAAGGACGACCTGAGCACTGGTGTCGACCAATTCGATCCGATCTGCCATCGCCGGGTTCATGTGTAGGGTGCCTTCGGTGTCGACCAGGATGACATAGCGCACACCCATCTTGATGGCCACGGCACGCCATTCCCGTGGTCCTGCGATGAACAGGGCCGTTGCAGCGGCCGCGGCGGTCGTGGCGTCCTGATGCAGCACGGTGACGGAACGCGACTGCCCGGCCGGCGAGTCGGTGCGCGGATCCAGAATGGCATGATAGATCGCGCCCTTGAACACGAAATTGCGGTCGTAATCGGCTTTGGTAACCAGGCTCTCGTCGCCGCGCAGGGGCACGATGGCCAGAACCCCGGAGCCGCTGGAGCGACGAATCGTCGGTCGCCAGGGTTGACCGGCGCGGTCGCCGATCACACGCACCTCGCCGCCGGCCTGCATCTGTGCGTTTCTGATTCCCAGATCGCGCAGATGATCGATCGCCATGTCCAGTGCATAGCCCTTGGCGATCGTGTCGAAATCCAGCTTGATCGAGGGGTTGCTGCCGCGCATCTCCAGCCCGTCGATTGCGATCTGCTGCATGCTCGGTTTGGTCGCGACCAATCGGTCGATCTGCTGCGCCGGCGGTGGTGGACGGCTGCGCACGGCGTCGGCGTGAAAACCCCACAGATCCATGAGATAGCCGATGGCAGGATTGAACAGGCCATCGCTTTGCATTTCGTACGTTTGGCTCATCCGCACCAGCGGCATGATCGACGGCGAGGCCACGAAGGGTTCGCCGGCTGCCAGCAGTTGATTCACGCGTCCCATCGGGCCGGGTTGCCAAGGATGCCAATCCTTCTCGAGGCTGGCGAGCTCCTGCTCGATCAAGGCGGTCGCCTCGCGTGCCTGTTTGATATTGACACCGACGAGGCTTAAATCGACCTGGGTTCCGAAGGCGTTGAAGCGCGTGGTTGTGACCGGGGTGTCCTGGCCGCAGGCGCTCAGGACGATAAGAACGACGAGGAGGCCGAGCGGGCGCGTTCGAGCGCTCGAGCGTGAGGAGGCGTACAGCATAAGCATCTCCGGAAAACAGTTACCCGAGCCATAGCGGGCGCGCGACCGTCGCGCCGGTCGGATGGGGCCATCAATTGCGTCGACTCGATCTGGCCTGGATGGCATTCATCAGGTCGCCGGCGATGTCGGTCCCATAGGCTGCATCGATCTCGCGAATACAGGTCGGGCTCGTGACGTTGATCTCGGTCAGATAATCCCCGATCACATCCAGACCGGCGAACAGGATTTCCCGCGCGCGCAGCTCCGGGCCGACCTGTGCGGCAATCCAACGGTCTCGCTCAGTCAGGGGACGCGCCTCGGACGAGGCGCCGGCGGCGAGATTGCCACGGGTCTCGCCCGGTGCCGGGATGCGGGCGAGACAGTACGGAACCGCCTCGCCGTTGACCATCAGGATGCGTTTGTCGCCGTCACGGATCTCGGGGATGAACCGTTGGGCCATACAGAAACGCTGGCCATGGATGGTCAGGGCCTCAATGATGACACTTAAATTCGGGTCGTCGGCGCGTACCCGAAAGACCGAGGCGCCGCCCATTCCGTCCAGTGGTTTTAAGATGATGTCGCCGTGCTCGCGATGGAAGTCCCGGATCGGCTGCGCACGGCAGGCGATCAATGTCGGAGGCGTACACTGCGGAAAGACCGCCGTGAACACCTTCTCGTTGGCATCACGCAGGCTGCGCGGATGATTGACGACCAGGCAGCCGGCTGCCTGAGCCTGCTCCAGCAGGTAGGTGGTGAAAATATAGTTAATGTCGAAGGGGGGGTCCTTGCGCATCAGTACCACGCCCAGGTCGGCGAGCGGTCGCGTGACCTCGGTCCCGAAGCGATACCAGCCGGCGGGGTCGTCCATCACCTCCAGCGATCGCATCCGGGCCAGCGTGGTTCCATCGCGCAGCGACAGATCCGCAATCTCCATGTACCACAGCGGCCAACCACGTTGTTGCGCCGCCAGCAGCATTGCAAAGGTGCTGTCTTTCTTAATTTTGATGGACTCGATCGGATCCATCACGACGCCGATCTCGATACACATGACTAGGCCGCGTCCAGAGTGAAAACGAACAGGTGACAACAGACCGCCCTCATGAAAACACCGGGCGGGTTATGCGTGAGACGGCTTGACTGTCACAGTCCGCAGTGTACTTCAGCGGTTGGGGCTTGTCAGGAATGGCGCAGGCACGCACGAGGACGATCCGGGGCAGAGCGCCGGCACGCCTCTTCGGCCCATCGCAGACACGCCACGGCGAGCGTCCATGTCGCCGCACTGGACTTGACTTCAAGATCAGATCATTACTGCATATCGATACGGTATATCGATCATTCACTTAAACAGCGTCCACTCCAACGTCTGTCGATGCACGCCAAGCGTAAGCCAGGGCGCAGGCGTCCCTGTCGTACCGGACGCTGTTTAACGCAGGTCGCCCCACAGCGCCTGAATGACCGCGATGGCCGCGAGCGGGGCCGTTTCGGTTCGTAGAATTCGCGGGCCGAGCCGCACGCCATCAAAACCCTGCGCGCAGGCGCGTTCGCGCTCGCGCGAACTCAGGCCGCCCTCGGGTCCGACGAGCAGGGTGAGGATGGGCGGCGGAGGGGGCAGGGCAGTCAAGGCGCGCGGCGCTTGCGGATCGAGCAGAAGCCCGCCGCCCGTGTGAGCATTCAGCCAATCAGTGTAGGGTACGGCGTCCTCGATCTGCGCCAGTCGACGCCGTCCCGATTGCTCGCAGGCCCCGATCAGGATCCCACGCCAGTGCTCTCCGCGTCGCTCCAGCCTGGGGCCGCTCAGGTGGACCTGGCTGCGTTCGGTAAACAGAGGGGTGAGGCGTGCCACGCCAAGCTCGACCGACTTTTGCAGCGCATAGTCCATCCGATCGCCTTTTGAAATGCCGAGCGCCAGATGGATCTGCAGGGGCGGAATCGGCTCAGGGTCACCGGGCGGGGCAACCAGCACGCTCGCCCTGCCGCGCTCCGAGCGCACTAAACGCGCCGGATAATCCC
>JBGSKP010000137.1:0-2642 GCA_041741175.1 Thiocapsa sp.
TGGCCGATGGTGTTGTTGATCTTGTGCGCGCCGGTGTGATTGAGATCCTCGCGCTTCAGAAAGATCTGGGCACCGCCAAGCTCCCGGCTCCAACGCTCGGCGTGGTAGAGCGCTGAGGGTCGGCCGACGTAGTCTTGCAGATCCGCATCGAGTTCGGCCTGGAACCGAGGATCGGCCAGATAGCGCTCATAAGCCTGGCGCAGCTCTTCAAGCGGATGCATGAGGGTTTCGGGGACAAACATGCCGCCGTAGGGTCCGAAATGACCACCGGCGTCCGGCCAGTCATAGGCGGGCGCGTCGACCCCCTGTGCGCGGCCTGGCTCCGCACCAGCGCGGTCGAGATTATCGGGAGATATCGACATCAGTCACCCTCTGCATGAAATCGCGAATCTTGTCATGGTCTTTGATGCCCTTAGCCGCCTCGACGCCGCCGCTAACGTCGACCCCGAAGGGTCCGACGCGGCGGATCGCTGCGGCGACGTTACCAGGATCCAGACCTCCCGCCAGGATGATCGACGGCGCCAGTGATGGCGGAATTCGATCCCAGTCAAAGCATTGCCCCGTACCGCCGGCGCGTGCCGGATCGAAGGTGTCGAGCAGCAGCCCGGCCGCGCCACGGTACCGCGCGGACTCGGCAACCGGATCGATGCCGGGGCGCATGCGTAACGCCTTGATCCAGCGCCGCCCGAATGAGACACAGAACGCCGGGGTTTCCTCGCCGTGAAACTGCAGCAGCTCAAGCGGCACCTGATCCAGTGTCGCCTGGATCGCCTCGAACGAGGCATCCACGAAGAGCCCGACAGCCGTGACGAACGGGGGCAGCCCGGCGCATAGCCGACTGGCCTCCTGCGGCGTCACCGCGCGCGGACTCGCCGGATGGAACACGAAACCGACCGCGTCGACACCGGCGGCAACCGCCGCATCAAGGTCTGCCGGACGCGTCAGGCCGCAAATCTTAACGCGGGTTCGCATCATTGGCGAATGTCTGCTGAACCGCGTCCTCGTGCGGCAGGCCGAGGGGCGTGAGAGCATCGCGCGTCGACGCGACATGCGAGCGCCGAATCGACGCGGTTCAGGCCAGAACAACCAGAAGCGTGGAACATTGTGCTAATCCGTTGGCGGCTGCGACGCCGGACCGGACGGCAGTCGAAACCCTTCCGGGTAGTCGGCACGCACGAAATAGAGGCCCTGAGGCGGCGCAGTGACACCGCCGAGCCGGCGATCACGCAGATCCAGAAGCTCGCGCGTCCACCGCACCGGGGCCTCGCCTCGACCGATCGTCATCAACACCCCGGCGATATTGCGAATCATATGGTGCAAAAAACCGTTGGCGCCAACCCGCAGTTGAATCAGCCCGGCGTCCTCGCTCACATTTAGATAGTGGAGATGTCGGATTGGACTCTTCGCCTGACAGGCCACCGCGCGGAAACTGGAAAAATCATGCACGCCGATGAGTGAACGCCCCGCCTCGCACATCGACTGGAGGTCCAGCGGGCGGTGGGTCCAGACGGCGCGGTCGCGGTACAGGGGCGAGCGGGTCGCGCGGACCATGATGAGGTAGCGATAATGGCGCGCGCTCGCACTGAATCGGGCGTGAAAGGTCGCATCGACCGGACAGGCCCAACGCACCGCCACGTCGGGGGGCAGGTTCACATTGGAACCCAGCACCCAGGAGCGGTCGGTCCGGCGCGCCGCCGTGTCGAAATGCACGACCTGCTCGTCGGCATGCACGCCGGCATCTGTGCGCCCGGCACAGTGCACCCGCACCGGATGATCGGCGACTTGGGCGATCGCCGATTCCAGCGCCGCCTGAACGCTGCGCACGCCGACCTGCAGCTGCCAGCCGCGGAATCCCGAGCCGTCGTATTCGATGCCCATCACAATGCGTTGCATACCCGGCATCAGGTGATGGACCTGCCCGGCAGCCGGCGGGCTCGACGGCGAGCTCAGGTGAGTGTCCTCAGCAAGGCATCGGCCTCGATGCGCTGTTCATCGCGACCGGCCGATATGACCTCCTCAAGGATTTCGCGGGCCGCTGTCGCATCCTCCATCTCGATATAGGCGCGAGCCAGGTCGAGTTTCGTGGCATTGTCGTCCCAGATGTCAGTGTCCATCGGCCACTGGGACGCCGGTGAATCGTCGGCAAGCTGGACCAGGTTATCGGGAATCTCAAAATCGTCGAAATCAAGCGTCGACAGCATCGACTGTTGCGTTACCGACTGTTGCCTTGATCGATCAAGCGCCGCAGGAAGATCGAAATCCGGCGGCAGATCAAGATCCGGCAGCGCGACCCCATCCTCGCTTTCCGGCGACAGACCGAACGGCGACGGGGTTTTCAGGAACGCATCGAGATCAATCTCGGTCGACTCACGCAGATCATCGAGCGTCAGGACAAAATCCGATCCGCTGTCCAAATCCGTTCCCAGTGCTCCGTCGCGTGGCGCACTGTCCTGATTGAAAACGAATGGGTCCTCCAGAGCCGATTCGGCTAACAACAGGGGCAAGTCGTCATCCGCCTCCTCCCCGGCGGCGGGCGCATCGCTGTCGAGTCCCTCGCTGTCGGGCGCCGGGTCGCGGGCTGGGCTCGACGCCGGCTTGAACGCCACTTTGGGCGCCACATCGGATTCCGGCTCGGCCGGTCG
>JBGSKP010000138.1:0-6640 GCA_041741175.1 Thiocapsa sp.
GCTCTCCGGCCAGTCGCCGCTGCAACCCGTCACGCAGGGCGTGCCCCATCTGAGCGGCGGTATCGGCGCCTCCGAGCGGGAGCAGATGGAGCAGGTCAAAGCCCAGTACAACATGCGGCTGCTGTTCGCCGAGGCCGGCTCCGGGGCCTATCTGTCCCATGTCCGCGTAACGATTCAGGACGCCACCGGACCGACGCTGCTCTCGACCGTGACGATCGGTCCCTGGTTCTATGCCAATCTCGCCCCCGGCGATTACACCCTGACGGTTGAATACACCGGCCAGGCCCAGACACGGCAGGTCCGCATCCCGGCGAGCGGAGCGGCCGTCGAATCCTTCTACTGGTCCATACCATGACACTTTCCCTTCAAGGGCTTTACGATCGGTTGCAGCTCACGCTCGCGATCCCCGACGACGCCGAAATCCGCGGCGTCAACACGTTGGACCAAGCCGGTCCGCAAGATGTCTGTTTCGCCGAGGAGGCAGACCAGGCGGATGCCGTCGCACGCAGCGCGGCCGCACTGATCCTCGTCGGCAAGGGCTTTCCGGACGTTGTCGGCAAACGCCTGCTGCGGGTCACCGAGCCGCGTAACCTCTTCTTCGAGATCGCCGTCTGGTTTGCGCCGGCCCCAGCCAGCCAGGGCATCCATCCCAGCGCCTCGGTCCACCCCAACGCACGGCTCGGTGCCGACGTGGAGATCGGCGCTTGCGCCGTCGTCGACGCGGACACCCTGATCGGTGCCGGCTCGAGGATCGGACCCGGCGCCTATCTGGGCACCGGGGTGCGCATCGGGGCCGACTGTCGGATCGGCGCAAGCGTCAGCATCCTGCAGGACTCGACCCTAGGTGATCGCTGCATCCTGCACCCCGGCGCGCGCATCGGCGGCGACGGTTTCGGATTTCGCTGGGACGGGACGGCACACCGCAAGGTGCCGCAGCTCGGGCGGGTCCTGATCGAGGACGACGTGGAGATCGGCTGCAACAGCTGCGTCGATCGGGCCACCCTTGGGATCACCCGCGTCGGGCGCGGCACCAAGATCGACAACCTGGTACAGGTTGCGCACAACGTCACCATCGGTGCGCACAGCATCCTAGTCAGTCAATCCGGGGTCGCGGGCAGCTCCACACTCGGCCAGGGTGTGGTGGTAGCCGGTCAGGTCGCGATCTCCGATCATGTGACGGTGGGCGACGGCGCCCGCATCGGCGGTCAATCCGGCGTCGTCAAAGACGTGCCGGCGAAGGCTGCGATCTTCGGAACGCCCGCCCGCCCGCTCAAACAGGCCCTGCGCGAGAGCGCCGCACTCAGCCGGCTCCCGCCTCTTCTCAAGCAGGTTGAGCGTCAGCAGCAGACCATCGATCGATTGGAACAGCGTCTGGCGAGCCTTGAGGCGTTGTCGGCTGCTAGCGTGGGCGAGTGAGGTTGGTCGGGGTTCGGGGTTCAGCGCGCGCCGATGGTGCCACTGGGACGAGAGCAGGATCAAAACGCAATAGTCCGTATATGACAAAGCAATGACGATCAAATCGCTTTTCCGGTCGTTATTTGCTATAAACCGTGCGGTTTTATCACCAAAACGACCGATGAACTGAGGAGATCCAATGTCTTTCAACGCGTTGATCCCGCTGCTGCTCGGAATGATCGGGCTGTGGGCGGCCTACTACATTTTCAAGCTTGTTCTGGGCTTCCCTGAAGGGGAAGACAAGGTCAAGAAGATCGCCGACGAGATCCATCTCGGCGCCATGGTGTTCATGAAGCGCGAGATGACGCTGTTGGGTATCTTCTGCGTTGTCGTGCTCGTGCTGTTGACCTGGTTTTTGGGGTGGAAGACCGGGTTGGCCTTCGTCATCGGCGCAACCGCGTCCGCAAGCGCCGGTTTCCTCGGGATGTTTTCGGCGACCAAGGCCAATGTTCGCACGACCACCGCAGCACACACCCAAGGCGCAGCCGCGGCACTAACGGTGGCCTTCTACGGCGGCTCGGTCATGGGTCTCCTGGTCGCCTCGCTGGGCCTCCTGGGTCTGGGTTTCCTTTACTTGCTCTTCGGCGGTAATCCCGAGGCATCGCACGCCATCCATGGCTTTGGCGTCGGCGCCTCTTCGGTCGCACTCTTCTATCGTGTCGGCGGCGGTATCTTCACCAAGAGCGCCGACGTAGGCGCGGATCTGGTCGGCAAGATCGAGGCCGGTATCCCCGAAGACGATCCACGCAACCCGGGCGTCATCGCCGACAACGTCGGCGACAACGTCGGCGATGTCGCCGGTATGGGCTCGGACATCTTCGAGTCCTACTGCGGTGCCCAGATCGCCACCATCGCGATCGCCGCGACCATGTCGGCCACGACTCTGGCCGTGTTGGGCGCGCAGTCATCGTTGATGTTCCTGCCGCTGGCTCTGGCCTCGGCCGGTCTGCTCTGCTCGCTGGCGGGCATCTTTCTCGTCAAGTCCGTCTCGGCCAACAAGCCGGCCACGGCGCTGCGCACGGGCACCATCGGAGCCACGCTGCTCTTTATCGCCGTCTCCTTCCTGGTCGTCTGGATGATCGATGTCTCCAACCACATCTGGTGGTCGGTCCTTGCCGGCGCGGTCGGCGGCATCATCATCGGTCTGGTGACCGAGTACTACACCTCCGCCGCGCCGGTGCGCCGAATCGCCAAGTCGGGCGAGACGGGTCCCGCAACCGTCATGATCTCCGGCTTGGCCGTCGGCATGCAGTCGGTCGTCATCCCGGTGCTGACCATCGCCCTGATCATCTATGTCTCCAGCCACATGGCCGGTCTCTACGGTGTGGGTATCGCTGCGGTCGGCATGCTGGCCACGGTGGGCATCACCATGGCGATCGACGCCTACGGCCCGGTCGCGGACAACGCCGGCGGTATCGCCGAGATGGGCGGTCTGGGTGCGGAGACCCGCAAGATCACGGACTCCCTCGACGAACTGGGCAATACCACGGCCGCCATCGGCAAGGGCTTCGCGATCGGCGCCGCGGCACTGGCGGCCTTGACCATCATCGCGGCCTACATCGAGACGCTGCATGTCATGATCCCGGACTTCGCTTTGAGCCTGGGTGATCCGGACGTCTTGATGGGGATGCTGATCGGTGGTGCGATTCCCTTCCTGATCGCTGCGATCACCATGACCGCGGTCGGCGACGCCGCCTTCGAGATGATCAACGAGATCCGTCGGCTGTTCCATGAGATCCCGGGCCTTCTCGAGGGTACGGCCAAACCGGATACCGCCCGCTGCATCGACATCGCCACCACGGCGGCGATCAAGCGGATGATCCTGCCCGGCATCATCGCCGTCAGCGCGCCCGCGGTCGTCGGCTTCGGCATCGGTCCGGAGGCACTGGGCGGTATGCTCGGTGGCGCCTTGCTCGCCGGCGTTCTGCTCGCCCTGATGATGGCCAACGCCGGCGGCGCTTGGGACAACGCCAAGAAGTTCGTTGAAAAAGGCAACCTCGGCGGCAAGGGCTCGACCGTGCACTCGGCCACAGTCGTGGGCGACACCGTCGGCGATCCCTTCAAGGACACCTCCGGTCCCTCGATGAACATCCTCATCAACGTCATGGCGATCGTCAGCCTGACCATCGCACCACTGCTCGGCTGACCCAGTCCGATCCAGTGTTTGAAAAGGGGGGCCGCGAGGCCCCCTTTGTTTTAAGCTCGGTTCAACCTAAACCGCCCCGCCTCCAAAGGTGGTCAAGTCTGCCGGGGCCGATCCCATCCAAGACCTCGCATACCCTGCTGGGCGCGGTTGAGGTTCAATGCACGGCCACTTTGATCGGCGCACGTCGCTGCGATCGATCCTTCGGCAGCTCCACACGCAGAACACCGTGCCGGTAGCTGGCCATTGCCCCGGCGGTGTCGACCTCATCGGGCAAGGGGATGGCGCGCTCGAAATCGCCATAGGCGCATTCGCTCACGTGATAGCGACCTTTTGATTTTTCCCGCTCCAGCCGTTTTTCGCCGCGAACGACCAGGTAACCGTCCTGAACCTGAAGCTCGAAGTCATCCTTGGCCATACCGGGTGCTTCCAGACGCACCACCACCTGATCCTCGTCATCGGAGACCTCGGCGGCCAGAACGCCCCAGCCGCCGCCCGGTAGCATCGACTCCCATGGCGCGGGATGAAAGCCGCCCCAGAGATCCAGGCTACGGCCGCTGCTGCGACGCGTCGCTGCCGCGCCCTTGTGCGTAAAGCGTGTCACGGCGCCGGCAGCCTGCTCGGAGAGTCGCTCCCAGCCGTTGCGAACCTGATCCCAAGCCCGTGACATATCCTGTTGAATCTGTTGGAGCGTAGACATGATCGATCCTCCGTCATCCGCCTGTTTTCGGTGTCCGTCGTCCCTCGGCGATTCAAGTGCTCTTTCTTGATGAGAGGCGGGACTCCTCGCCCGCCCCCCGGATCTCAGCCGACCTTGATCTGGACCTTACGGGGCTGCAGCTCGGCCCGTTTCGGCACCTTCAGCGTCAGCACCCCGTCCTGCATCTGGGCATCGATCTGGTCGACCTGCAGCTCGCGGCTCAAGGTGAAGCTGCGTCTGAACTGGGTCGTGCGAAGATCCGCGTAGAGTGCCTCCATGTCGCCCGGCATCTCGATCGCCGCCTCGCCCTCAATGACCAGCGTGTCCTTGTCCACCTGCACCGATAGACGTTCGCGCGACACGCCGGGTAGATCAGCCATCAGCACGATACCCGTCGCGTCTTCGTAGATATCCACGGGCGGCAACAGGGCCGCCTCGGCGGCGTGAGCGCTCTGCATCTCGCTCGACTCGCGCGCCTGCATCGCTGTGTTCTCGCTCATGGTGTAGCTCCTCGATCGATTCTTGAATCATTGACCTTTTTTCTTTGCGCCAGCACAGGCCCCTCGGCGTGCCCCAGTGACCCAGTGACCCGGATGAGCCGGGTGAGCCGGGTGAGCCGGATCCGCCTATTTGACCTCGATCCGGCGCGGCTTGACCTCTTCGCGCCGATCGACCATCACATGCAGCACACCATCGCGGTAGCTGGCCTGCACCTTCTCGGGGTCGACGTCTTCCGGCAGCGTCATGACACGACGGAAACTGCCGCCGAAACGCTCGCGCCGGTAGAGCTGAACCTCTTCCGGAAGCGCGGCTTTGCGTTCGCCCGAGATGGTCAGCAGGTTCTGCTGGATCGAGATGTCCAGACTTTGCGGATCAACGCCCGCTGCGAACACATAGACATCGACCCGACTCGGCGATGCGCCGACATTGATCGCCGGGAAGGTGCCCGAGGCGACCGAACGGATCCCCGCAGAACCCGGACGGGCGCCGAACACGGCATCCATGTCCTGCCGCATGCGCTCGAGTTGGCTGAGCAGATCGGTGTCGAAGCTCCTGAGATACCCCCACATGACAAGCCTCCTCTCAAAGCCTTGGTTTTGACCGGGCAGCACACGACAGGGTCGTGTGCATCGCTCTACATCTAGGTAATAAGCAGGTTACGTGCCAGACAATAATAATTTGTTTTATAGAATTTTATTGTCACGGATGGCGATGGATCACGGATCTCACGGTCACCTTGACCGGTCGAGTCGTGTGAGATCCGGCCATATTGGCCGAGTGGTCGGATCAGGTTGGAAACTAGAAGGGCGATTCAGTCCATGCCGTGAATCAACGCCGCGCTTCGGATCAGCCCGGATCGGTAACGCGCTTCACGCGCGCCGACACATTGCGATGCAGGATCACTGCGAGAATCACTGCGGCTCCGTAATCAGCTGTTGTTGAGCTTGCGACGCAGCGTCCGTTCACCGATCCCGAGGATGCGGGCGGCCTGGGTTCGGTTGTAGCCGCTGTCCTTGAGCGCCGCATCGATCAGAATCGACTCGGCGTGCGCAAGCGGGGTGCCGCTCGGGATGAAAACGCCCGGCCCGCTCGGACGCGCCTCGACATCCGGCTGCGGCAGCAGAGGTTGAATCAGACCTGGGCCGATCTCGCGCACACCCGGCGGCAACCGCACGGCAAGGCGCGCCATCAGGTTGCGCAGCTCGCGAACGTTGCCGGGCCACTGATGGCCTTCCAGGAGCGCAAGCGCCTCGCGGTCGAGCTTGGGGACGACAGCTGCCCAACCCATGTCGCGGAGCCCATTGGCCAGAAAGCGCTCGGCCAGCAAGGCGATGTCTTTGGGCCGCTCGCGCAGTGTCGGCAGACGCAACGGCAGGACATTGAGCCGGTAGAGGAGATCCTCGCGAAACAGGCCGGACTCGACCCGTTCTTCCAGCGGGCGATGGGTAGCCGCCACCACGCGCACATCGACCGGGGTCTCGCGCTCGCCGCCGAGCCGCTGCACCACGCCGGTTTCGATCACGCGCAGCAGGCTGATCTGGGCCGACGGGGGCATCTCGCCGATCTCGTCCAAGAGGAGTGTCCCGTCGTGCGCCTGCTCGAACCGGCCACGGTGCAGGCGACCCGCGCCGGTGAAGGCGCCCTTCTCGTGACCGAACAGCTCGGCCTCCAGCATGCCTTCCGGGATGGCCCCGCAGTTGACCGCGACGAATGGACCCGCCGCGCGTGGTCCCAGTCCGTGCAAAGCGCGGGCAACCAGCTCCTTGCCGGTGCCCGTGCGCCCCTGCAGCAGCACCGGCTCGGCGCTCATGGCAAAGCGCGGCACGTCCATCAGCGCCTCG
>JBGSKP010000139.1:0-2060 GCA_041741175.1 Thiocapsa sp.
ACGCGCACGACAGCCTGCCCGCGCTTCCCTATGCGATCGGCTTCGTCAAATCGTTCGCGCGCGCGGTCGGCGTCGATGCGCCGGGCTAAGACGGGAACAGGAGGTTAAAGCGGCTGCCATGCGGCCTGGCGTTCTCGTGGGTGAGACGAATCCGGTTGGTCTCGGCCAGCTCGCGGGCGATATAGAGGCCGAGGCCGGTTCCGCTGGGTTTGGTGGTAAAGAAGGGATTGAAGATCTCCCGCGCAATCTCGGGGGCGATCCCGGTGCCTGCGTCGCTGATCTGGATCAGGCAGGTCTGACGCTCAAGACCTTCGCCGGGTACGAGGCGCCCCGGCGCGAGATGAATGCTGATCGTGGCGGGTTCATTCTCGTATTCGCCATGAATGAGCGCGTTTTCGCAAAGGTTCGACAGGATCTGGTGCAGATGACGCGGATCGACCTCGACCGTGGCGGGCCGCAGCCCGATCTCCAGCCGCCAACGCTCGGGAGGCATCCCGTGGGTTTCGCCAAACTCCTCGACGAATTCGCTCAACCAGACGGCCAGATCGAGCGGAACCGCATCCATCTGATTGCGGCGCGAGAGTTGTAAAACGCTGCGTACGGTCTCGTCGATCCGTGCGCTGTTGCGCAGAATGATGTCGATCAGATGGCGGTCGTCATCAGGTAGATCCTTGCCGTCGGCGAACAGTTGACTGGCGTGCGTAATGGCACTCAGCGGATTGCGGATGTTGTGGGCGATGCTGGCGGTAAGCGTGCCGAGCGCAGCGAGCTTGATCTGTTGTGCCTCCTGCGTGAGCTCCTGGTTGTCGCGCAGATAAAGAATGGCTCCGGACGCCCGATAATCGCCGAGCAGCTTCAGCGAGGCATGCAGCTCGCGGCCGCCGACATGGACCACGCTGCCTTCGGATGCCGGGTTGGTGACTTGCGTATCGAGCCACTGGCCCAGTGATGGGGCGATGTCGGCAAGCGAGTCGCCCGGCCGCGTCCCCTTCAGCGCGAGCAGGCGCAGGGTGGTTTTGTTGATGAGGCGCACGTGACGCTCGCCATCGACGACAATGATGCCTGTTTCCAGGTTCTTGATAATAAATGCGTTGAGCTTGGTAAGGCTGGCGATGTCGACGGTGCGTCGGGCCGCCTTCGCCTCTGCGGTACGGACGCGGCGATACAGGATATGCGCGAGGATGGCCACCGCGAAAAAAATGCTGCCGAGCAGGCCGGCCTGCGTGTAGCTCCCCGTCGCGGCGTTGTCGTAAAGATTCGAATAGATTTGCTCGGTCAGGACGGCTAGGCTGGCAAAGGAGGCAAACAGCAGGGCGAGGCGGCCCTCCATCAGGAGTGCCCCGGCTGCCACGGCGAACACGATTAGTATCCCGATGCCGCTGGAGGCACCGCCCGCGGCATAGGTCAGCAGGCTTAAGGCGAGAATATCGGTGTAGACCGCAAGATGAACCTGGCTCGCGCGCCCCGGCCAATGCAGCGACAGTCCAATGCCGCTCACCAGCACCAGCAGGGCATAGAGAATCAGGATCTTCCAGGCGAGCTCGACATGCGCCGGGCTGATCAAGGGGTCGAGTGCATGAGGCGAGAACAGCAGGATGAGGCCGATCAACAACACCAGCCTGAACAGAAACAGCCATCGCAGGGCGAGCCAGGTCGGATAGCGGTGGTACGTGACTTGCTCTGATTCCTGCTCCGGCGCGGCCGGCAGCGGCACTGGATTGGCGACCCCGTTGGTCCGTCCAAAGGCAAAACGATTCATAGTCGGTACGCTCGCGCGCGAGCTTGCACTGCCGAAACTGGGCACTGGAGCGGGTTCGGGATGCCGACGCGCCTTTGCCAAGGTCCGGCGGATTAGAACAGAATGTCGGTGGCGCGGCCAGGCGGTCGCGCCGCTTCGAAATGCGGCGCACTGCAACGGCAAGCACACCATGAATCTACACGAATATCAGGCAAAACGGCTGTTTTCGGACCACCGGATCGCGATCCCCGATGGCGCAACGGTGACCAACATCGATGCGGTCGGCGCAGCCTGCGCGCAGCTCGGCGGCGAGCGCTGGGTC
>JBGSKP010000140.1:0-3115 GCA_041741175.1 Thiocapsa sp.
TGCGCGCCAGCAGGGCGGCCGTCTCGGGTGCGGGCATCTGCCCGAGGTTCTTCCGCCAGTTCCACACCGGGTCCAACAGCGCCCGCGCGCCCATCAGGGCGCCGGCGGTCAGGTCGCTGTGTCCGCCCAGATATTTGGTCGCGCTATGCACGACCAGATCGGCGCCGAGCGCCAGCGGCTGCTGATTGACCGGCGAGGCGAAGGTGTTGTCGACGACGAGCAGAGCGCCCCGGGCATGGACCTGCTCGGCCAAGGCGGCGATGTCGAAGACCTCCAAGGCCGGGTTGGTCGGCGTTTCGAGGAAGACCAGGCGGGCGCCGTCGGCGAGGAGTCCGTCGAGCTGCTCGAGCTCATGGCCGAGCAGGAGATGGGTCGGGATTCCGAGCAGCGGCAATTGCTGACCGATCAGCTCCAGGGTGCCGCCGTAGGCATCGCCGATACAGACGATGCCCTCGCGCCCGTGGGCGAAGAAGAGTGCCGACTCCGCCGCCATGCCGGATGAAAAGGCCAACGCGGCCTCGGCCCCTTCCAATGCCGCCAGTTTCTCCTCCAGAGCGAGGATGCTGGGGTTCAGCCCGTAGCGCGTATAGAGGCTTCCGGCAACGCGTCCCTCGACCACATCGAGCAGTGCGGCGGTCGATGAAAAGGCGAAGGTCGTGGTGGTATAGATCGGCGTGTGGGGGCTGCCGTGCGGATCGGTGCGCTCGCCGGCATGGACGCAGCGGGTGGCCAGGCTGTTTTCGGTGGGTGCGGACATGGGCTCTCTCGTTGGAATGTCGGGATCGGTCGTCGCACAGCTCGGACGCTCCCGTTGCGCCGAGCGACGATGCACGGGATTAGAGCCGTATCGGCAGGCGCTGCACAACCGCGTCGATCTCCTCGTCGGTCGTCTCGCGCCCCAGACTGAAGCGAATCGCCCCGCGGGCGATCGGGCCCGCGATGCCCATGGCTTGCAGCACCGGCGAGGGCGCAGTCTGTCCCGAATGGCATGCCGAGCCTCCGGATGCGGCCACGCCGTCCAATCCGGCCAGGATCTCGCCGGCGCTCGCACCGATGAAGGAGCAGTTGAGTGTATTGGGCAGACGCAGGTCCGGATGACCGTTGAGTCGGATCGCCCGGCGCAGGTCGTCCGGATCGACCCAGGTCAAAAGACCAAGCCCCGATCCGCCGCCAATGTCGCCTCGGCCAGCTCGTCCAGCGTGCTGCGGCGCGTGCCCTCGATGAGCTCGGCATCACCGATTCCGCGTGCGTCGAGACAGGTGCCGCAGAGCAGGACATCGCCGCCGCGCGCAACCGCCTTCACCATCAGCTCGAGGTTGTAGTAGCCCTGCGGCACCTTCTGCCCGGACTTGGCGCAGGCGACGGCATCGGCCATGAGGAAGACGGTGACATGCGTGTCCTTCCCTGCAAGTGCCTTGGCGAGGCGCAGGCCGTTGAAGCTGCGTTCGGTGCCGTAGGGCGGATCGTTGAGGATGAACAGAACCTTGGACATGGGTTACTCCAGTCGTGGCGTTGCGGTGTCGCGGCAGATGGGTATTTGCGCGGGCGATGGATGTTCCGGGGTGACCGACCCCGAGGCCCGATCGCCGCACGCGGCAGGAAGGCGACCGCCGCGACCGCTCCGGGCGCGATCGAACCGGTCTGCGACCGTTTTTCGACCGCTCTAGTCAGCGCCGCGCATCCGGCGGCTGATCCTCCCAAGGGCGCCGATTGATCGCATAGTCGGTGACTTGCCCGATGAAGGGCAGCAACAGCATCCCGTCGAGCCGATCGACCCGGCGCGGATCGCGGTGTTCGCGGATCCCGATGGTCATGCCCGCGTGGCCGGCGCGCGGCTGGTCTCGGTAGGTGCCGAGCAGGCGGTCCCACCAGGACAGGTTGAAGCCGAAGTTGGAGTTGGTCTCGTCGTCCTCGATCGAGTGATGGACGCGATGCATGTCGGGTGACACCACGAACCAACGCAAGACGCGGTCGACCCCGAGCGGAAGACGCACGTTGGCATGATTGAACATGGCCATGCCGTTCAGGATGACCTCGAAGAGGATGACGGCGACGACCGGCGGACCGAGCGCGGCGATGGTCGCGAACTTGATCAGCATCGACAGCACGATCTCGATCGGGTGAAAGCGCGCGCCCGTGGTCAGGTCGTAGTCCAGGTCGGCATGATGGACTCGGTGCAGCCGCCACAGCGCGGGCACGGCATGGACCAGCACATGCTGCACCCAGATGACGAAGTCGAGCGCGACGACGGCGAGGAGCATCGCAAGCCAGCCCGGCAGGTCGATCGCGTTGAGGAATCCCCAACACTGTGCGCTCGTAAAGACGGCCATTCCGACTGCGGCGGCGGGAAACAGGATGCGCAGCACGACCGTGTTCAAGACGACCAGCCCGAGGTTGCTGGTCCAACGTTGCAGTCGGGTCAACGTGCGCGTGCGTCGCGGCGCGCGAACCTCCCAAATCGCCATGAGCGCGAAGATGCCGAAGAAGAACGCGAGGCGGATCGTCACTTCGTGGGTCTGGATGAAGCTGTCCAAGGGATGTGTCTCCGACTGCCGGGATGGCCTGGTAAGACCGATCTTGGCAGATCGCCCGCCAACTATCAGCCAATGCGTTGAATGTACAGTTGCATCGATCGATCGACCGACACAGGCCCGAGTCTCGTTCGCGCGAGGCTTGTGATCCGGTTTGTGCACCTGCAACTTGACACTCGGAAGGTTAGAGGTCGGCCCACCCCAATGCCTTCGAATGGCCGCAGCGGGATGGCGCAGGGCGTGTCGTCGTACTCCGGTACGCCACGCCAAAAGACGGACATCCAACCGCAACCAAACCATCCGGAGATCCGGCGCGACCAGCGGCCCCGCATCCGAACCAGAGATACCCGATCCCTGAACACCAATCGACGATGAGGAGAACGACGTCATGACAACCGCCAAACCCGGCGATACGGTCAAGGTCCACTACAGCGGCACCCTGACCGACGGAACGAGCTTCGATTCCTCGCGCGACCAGGAGCCGCTCGAATTCACGATCGGCAAGGGCACGATGCTGCCCGATTTCGAGGAGGCGATCCTCGGCATGCGCGAAGGCGAGCAGAAAACCATCACCATCCCCTGCG
>JBGSKP010000141.1:0-3205 GCA_041741175.1 Thiocapsa sp.
CGGCGCACCGCCAAGCACGGCCGCCGTGGACAGCAGGGAGGACTGTAGAAAGCTTCTACGGGTCAGAGTGTTCATCCTGTCGATCCTCTTAAACCGCGCCCGGCGCGGTATGCGATGTTTTTCGATGGGATCGGCCCCGGCAGACTTGACGACCGCTGGAGTCGACGCGGTTTAAGATATTAAAAAATATATAATTTTAAACCGCGTCCCCGCAAAGGGCTGTGGATACGTCAAACGTCGAGCTTACTCGACAATGAGCATCTCGCTCTGGACGCGGTTTACTTCTGACTTTCGTAGAAATGCGCCAGGGCCGCGATCTCCGCATCCGAGAGATCCTCGACGCGGTCTCTCATCTTGCGCGGGTGACAGCGCTCGCCGTCGCGACAGGCCAGCATGGCGTATTGCAGATACCCCGCCCACTGGCCGGCCATGCGCGGTGATTCCTCGTCCTGCCCGCGACCGCCGTCCTGGTGGCAGCTCTCGCAGTAACGCTCGTGAAGGTCCGGTGCGCCGGCGAGTTGATCCGCGACGGCCAGGCGATCGGTGGAGACCCAGGGCTGCTCGGCGTAGAAGGATGCGATGGCGCTGATGTCCTGATCGCCGTAGCCCTGCATGATGCGGCCCATGATGGTGGAGGGGCGTTTGCCGAGCTTGTAGTCGGTGAGCACCGCGATGAGATAGTCCTTGTGCATCCCGCCGATGGTCGGCATGACCTCCCCGGCGCTGGCGCCGAGCGTGCCGTGACAGCCGGCACAGGTGTTGGCGAGCATGCTCGGGGAGCGGACCTCCTCGGCATGGACGGACGGGCTTGGAAGCGTCCCGATGAGGAGCCCGACGCACAGGGCGCGGCTCCAGGTAGCGACTGGCATGGCACTCTCTCCTTTGGGTCGACGGGCCACGGTGTCGGCACCGGTTGGACGGCGGCGACCCGCGGATCATTGTTGTTTTCGCGGCACCTTGAACGACCGCGCCGGGCTCGGCCTTGATTCAGGTCAAGTCCGATCGGTGTCCGGTGAAATCCGACCAACGCCGGATTCGAGTCTGGCGTCGACGTTCGGGCGCGACCTTGGCGCAGGGCGCAACGGCTTCGCAAGGGCCGACCAAGTTGTGGCATTGATAAAGATCAAGCATTGATCGATACACCGGCAAAATTGATTTACATCAAGGCTGCTCGGCAATCGACTCGGCATCGTCCAGCTTGATAGGGATGATCGTCAGGTCCATACGACGTGTCCGTGGACCCCGGTGGGTGCCGTGAACTCGAGCCCCGTCGACTGCCCCATGGAGGGGATCCATAACAAGAAAGCTCCGGAGTGCATCATGAAGCAACATCCTCGCGGACCGCATCCCGCGGGCCTGTCTCGGCCCGGTTATACACTGCCTACTCTCGCCCGATTGGGTCTCGCCATCGGGCTTCTCACCCTCGCCGTGACGGCCGAGGCCGCGCGCCCAAGCGGTCAGGCCGGGGTCGATTGGGGCGATCCACGTGGTGAAGAATGCGTGGACTGTCATATGACCGAGAACCCAGGTCTCTACTGGGAGTGGAACCACAGCGCGCACGGCCAGGCCGGCGTGAACTGTCTGGACTGCCACAAGCGCGAGGAGGGCGCCATCGATGCCTTCAAGCACGAGGGCGAGTTCATCTCCATCGTGGTCACGCCGAAGAATTGCTCGACCTGTCACGAGACTGAATTCCAAGAGATGGACGGCTCGCATCACGCCAAGGCCGGCCAGATTCTGGGCTCGCTCGACAATTTGCTTGGCGAGGTCATCGGTGGTCCCGCTGCCGTGAACGCAGGCTGCAAGCAATGCCACGGCGGCGAGATGGAGTTCTACACCGAAGGCAAGAACAAGGGTCGTCCGACCCCGGGGACCTGGCCCAACACGGGCATCGGCCGGATCAACCCGGACGGCAGCCTCGGCTCCTGCACGGCTTGTCACGGTCGGCATCGTTTCTCGCGGGCCCAAGCCCGCACGCCCGATACCTGCGGCAAGTGCCATGTCGGACCGGATCATCCGCAGATCGAGGTCTACAACGAATCCAAGCACGGCATCATCTACCGCGCCAAGGTCGACGAGATGAATCTGGATTCACGTAAATGGGTTGCGGGTGTGGATTACTCGGCCGCACCCACCTGCGCGACCTGCCACATGAGCGCCGGACCCGGCATCGGGGCGACGCATAACGTCGGCGAGCGCATCTCCTGGACACTGCGTCCGCCGATCTCGACCAAGATCAACCTGGTCAAGCTCGAAAACGGCCAAGAGTTCGATGTCCCTGAAGGCAAAGAGATTCCCAAGGTCGGCGACGCGGCCAAAGACTCGACCGTGGTTGAGGTACTGACCTGGAAGGACCGGCGCGCCAAGATGGAAAAGGTCTGTTTTGGCTGCCATGCCGAAAGCGTCGTGACCGGCCATTACAAGCAGTTCGACGACGTGGTTGACCTCTACAACGATAAGTTCGCCAAGCCGATCGCGGCCATGATGGATCGCCTCAAGGAAGGCGGCTACATTTCGGGCGCGCCCTTCGACGAGAAGATCGAATGGACCTGGTGGGAGATCTGGCATCACGAGGGTCGTCGCGCGCGTCACGGTGCATCCATGAGCGGGCCGGACTACACCTGGTGGCACGGCATGTACGAGGTCGCCCAGCACACTTACTTCAAGTGGATCCCGGAGCTCAAGGAGGTGGTGATCAAGAAGGACGGCAACGACGAGTTCGCGGTCGCCCTGCTGGAGGAGTACTTCAAGCCGATCGACGGACATGATTGGTATTTCAACGGCATGAGCAAGGATCAGCTCGACGTGGTGCGTAAAGGATTCGAGGCCCGTTACGGCGAGGGATCCTTGAAGTAAGGCGATGAGCGCTCGGCGGACTCGGGTTTAGTGGCCCGGATCCGCTGTATCGAGCAGGAATGACGGCCGAGAGTTCGCTCGCGTGACACCGCTGCGCGGTGTCACCTCTCCCGGCGCGTCGCGCCATGTGTCACCCAGACCGACGCGCCGCTGCGCTGTGAGTAAACCCCCAACCCCACTTCCCGGATCTGACTGTGCGTCTCCGAATCCGCGGAGCGCCCGATACACGAGAGCCACCCAATGCGCATGCTTGCGATCCTTTCCCTTGCCCTGCTGCTCGCCGCGTCGGCCACGCTTGCCGCCGATGCCGGCGCCCTGATCCGCGACGGCGAGGCCAAGCTTCAGGCCG
>JBGSKP010000142.1:0-12016 GCA_041741175.1 Thiocapsa sp.
AAAGTTGACGATCTGGCCGATCGCCGAGGACATGTGCTTGGGCGGACCGGCTTCGACCTTGCCCGGAACCCCGTTCAGCCCCTCGTTGAGCAGGGTGCGCAGCGACCAGCCGGCGCAGTAGCCCGAGAGCATGTCGAGATCATGAATATGGATGTCGCCGTCGCGATGGGCCTGGCCGATCTCGGGCGGGTAGACGTGGCTCAGCCAGTAGTTCGCGATCATCTTGCCCGAGGTGTTGAGGATCAGGCCGCCGAGCGAGTAGCCCTGATTGGCATTGGCCGCGACCCGCCAGTCCGAGCGGTCGAGATACTCGTTGATGGAGCCACCGACATCGACCAAGGTGCGATGCTCGTCGCGCAACTTCTTGTGCTGCTCGCGATAGACGATGTAGCCGCGGGCGGTCTCGAAATGGTTGGCGCTGATCAGCGTCTGCTCGACGACATCCTGAATGCCTTCGATATCGGGCAGGCGGTCGACCCCGTAGCGATGCGCCAGCACCTTGACCACCTGAGCGGTCAGCAGACTCGCCTCGGGCGTGCCGAACTCGCCGCTTGCCTGTCCAGCCCGTTGAATGGCCGACTCGATCTTGGAGGCATCGAAACGCACCTCGACACCGTCGCGCTTGCGGATCCGCAAGGGTAGGGTCGACAGGTTGTTTTGGATGTGTCCCATGGAGGCGTCTCTTGTCCGTTGCCACTATATCTTGTGCTGCGGACTATAACTCTAACTAGATGCTGTGTGACAGAGTTTGATTGGAAATTGATCGGGATCAATGCGAAGGCATTTTCCGGTTGCGTTTTACTCAGATTGCAGGGGGCGTGCGGCGCGATCAGGCTTGACACCCGATGGCCGAAACCGGAGGATCGGATCCTGTAACAGGCCGGCTGCTCCGTCGTCGGGGGTTGCAGGCAGTCTTGCCTCACCCCAATTTACAAGACCAAGGCGCAAGCGCGCAGTCTCTCCGTCACATGCACTCGATGCCCCGCAAGCTTTTTATTCAGACCCACGGCTGTCAGATGAACGAGTACGATTCCGCCCGCATGGCGGACGGGTTGCTTGTGTCTGCCGGCATGGAATTGACGGATCGGGCCGAAGACGCCGATGTCCTGTTGCTCAACACCTGCTCGATCCGCGAGAAGGCCCAGGAGAAGGTGTTCTCGCAGCTCGGGCGCTGGCGGCCGTTGAAGCTCGCCAAGCCCGACCTGGTTATCGGGGTCGGCGGCTGTGTGGCGAGTCAGGAGGGCGACGCGATCCGCGCCCGTGCGCCCTATGTCGACCTGGTGTTCGGGCCTCAGACATTGCATCGCTTGCCGCAGATGCTCAAAGCACTGGCGTCGCAGCGGCAGCCGCAGGTCGACGTGTCGTTTCCGGAGATCGAGAAGTTCGACGCACTGCCGGCGCCGCACGCGGAGGGACCGACGGCCTTCGTCTCCGTCATGGAAGGTTGTTCCAAATACTGCACCTACTGCGTCGTGCCCTACACCCGCGGGGAAGAGATCAGCCGCCCCGTCGACGATGTGATCGCCGAAGTGGCCACCCTCGCGGAACTGGGCGTGCGCGAGGTCACCCTGCTGGGCCAAAACGTTAACGCCTATCGCGGTCGGCTCGAAGACGGGCTCGCGGGCGATGAGACGGCAGATCTTGCCCTACTGATCCGCTATGTTGCGGTGATCGACGGGATTGACCGCATTCGCTTCACGACCAGCCACCCGATCGAGTTCTCGGACAGTCTGATCGACGTCTATGCGGACGTGCCCGAACTGGTCAGCTTCGTCCATCTCCCGGTCCAGTCCGGCTCGGATCGGATCCTGGCGGCCATGAAACGCGGTCACACCGCGCTGGAATATCGTTCCAAGATCCGCCGACTGCGCCAGGTGCGGCCCGCTATCGGCATTTCCAGCGACTTCATCGTCGGCTTTCCGGGCGAGACGTCGAGCGACTTCGGGGCGACGATGGACCTGATCGAGGAGATCGGCTTCGATCAGAGCTTCAGTTTCATCTACAGCCGACGTCCGGGAACGCCCGCGGCCGACTATCCGGACGATGTCCCGCTCGAGGAGAAAAAAGCGCGCTTGGAACGTCTGCAGGCGCGGATCGCTGACCATGCCCGGCGGTACAGCCAGGCGATGATCGGCACGCTTCAGCGGGTGCTGGTCGAACGCCCGTCGCGCAAGGATCCGCAGCAGCTCGCCGGACGCACCGAGAACAATCGCGTGGTCAATTTCACCGGGCCGCCCGGATTGATCGGGCACTTCGTCGATGTCGAGATCACCGAGGCCCTGCCAAACTCGCTGCGCGGTTGTCTTCCGGAGTTCGATCTGGACGCTGCAGCCGTGCCCTTGCCCGGGCTCGGCGTTTGAGGTCCGCGGCCGGTTTGTCTACCCAACCCCAAACGCTGGATATGGAGCTGGAGCCTGCCGACAACGTGCGGCTTGCTAATCTCTGTGGTCAGCTCGATCAGCACCTGCGCCAGTTGGAGCGCCGACTCGGCATCGAGATCAGCAACCGTGGCGTGAGCTTCCGCCTGATCGGCGATCCCGAGGGCGTGCGTCTGGGCGAGCAGTTGTTGCAGGACCTCTATGCAGAGACCGCCGAGGCGGTCCTGACGCCGGAGTTGATCCACCTCTGCCTGCAGGATTCGGGTGCCGATGCCTTGCTGGAGTCGGCCGAGGATCGACTGCCGGATGTCACCATCAAAACCAAGCGCGGGCTCATCAAAGCGCGCGGGCCGAATCAGCAGGGCTATCTCCACGCCATTCTGAACCATGACATCAACTTCGGCGTCGGTCCGGCCGGGACCGGCAAGACCTATCTTGCAGTGGCCTGCGCGGTGGAGGCGCTTGAAACCGACCGCGTACGGCGGCTTCTGCTGGTGCGTCCGGCGGTCGAAGCGGGTGAGCGGTTGGGCTTTCTTCCCGGCGATCTGGCGCAGAAGATCGATCCCTATCTGCGTCCGCTTTACGACGCTCTCTTCGAGATGCTCGGCTTCGAGAAAGTCACCAAGCTGCTTGAGCGCAACGTCATCGAGGTTGCCCCCCTAGCCTACATGCGCGGGCGGACACTCAACGATGCCTTCATCATCCTTGACGAGGCCCAGAACACGACCCCAGAGCAGATGAAGATGTTTCTGACCCGCATCGGCTTCGGCTCGACCGCGGTGATCACGGGCGACGTCACGCAGGTCGATCTGCCGCGCGGTCAGCCATCCGGATTGCGTCAGGCGGTCGAGATCCTGAAGGATGTCGAAGGCATCAGTTTCACCTTCTTCAACGCCCGTGACGTGGTGCGCCATGCACTGGTTCAGCGCATCGTCAGTGCCTACGATGCTTTTGAGCAGCCGATTCCATTACAGGGCCGGGCCACGCACCTCTAACGCCCGTCATGTGCCTCGTACTGGATCTGGATCTGCAAGTCGCCACATCGGCCACCGCTCTCCCCGATTGCGGAGACTTCGAGCGCTGGGCTTCGGCGGCCTTGTCGGGGCGACGCGCGCGCGCTGCCCTGACGATTCGTCTGGTCGATATGCAGGAGAGCGCCGATCTGAATGGGACGTATCGGGGGCGCGCCGGGCCAACCAATGTCCTCTCCTTTCCATTCGATCTGCCGCCCGGCGTTGATCCTGAGGACCCGATTGCCGATCTGCTCGGCGATCTGATCATCTGCGTCGATGTGGTGCAGCGAGAAGCACTCGAACAGGGCAAGGCGCCGCCGGCGCATTGGGCCCACATGGTGGTCCATGGTGTCCTGCATCTACTTGATTACGATCATCTTAACGAGGATGATGCCGGGGAGATGGAAAGCCTGGAAACAGCTATCCTCGGCGCGTTAGGATTCCCTTCACCCTATGAGGATCAGTAACACACGATGACCAGCGATCGACCTAGCGACGGCTCGCGTTCACGCAACTGGATCGAACGGATCGGCCAGATGCTCGGAGGCGAGCCACAAGACAAGGAGCAGCTCCTGGAGGTGCTCAAAGATGCGAAGGAACGCGAACTGCTCGATACGGATGCCTTGAGCATGATCGAAGGCGTCCTGCAGGTCTCCGATCTGCGCGTCCGGGATATCATGATTCCACGTGCCGAGATGGTCTATCTGCGACGCGACGATCCCCTGGAGAAGATCCTGGAGATTGCCGTCAAGTCAGCGCATTCGCGTTTCCCCGTCACCGGAGACGACAAGGGCGAGGTGGTCGGCATCCTGCTCGCCAAGGACCTGCTCTCGTTCTGCCGCGACCGCGGCGAACGCGCGTTCAACATCCGGGATCTCCTGCGGTCGGCGGTTTTCGTGCCCGAGAGCAAGCGGCTGAATGTCCTGCTCAAGGAGTTTCGCGCGAGCCGCAACCACATGGCGATCGTCATCGATGAGTACGGCAGCGCGGCCGGGCTCGTGACCATCGAGGATGTGCTCGAGCAGATCGTCGGCGAGATCGACGACGAGCACGACTACGACGAAGGCCCCGGCATCTTTCGGCGCGGCAAGAATGAGTTCAGCGCCAAGGCGCGAACAACCATCGAAGACTTCAACGCCTATTTCGCCAGCGACTTCCCGGACGAGGAATTCGATACGATCGGTGGCTTGGTCGTGAACGCATTGGGGCATCTGCCCAAGCGCGGCGAGTCGGTCGAGATTGGCTCGTTCCGGTTCACGGTGATGCGTGCGGACAGCCGGCGTGTCCACCTTCTGAGCGTCGAGTCGTTGGAATCCGGCGAGCTGGTGCTTGCGCCTTCACAGAACGGCGGACGAACCTGAACAGGGCACCTGGACCGCAAGGGTGTGAAGCGCACAAAGCGGGTTTATCGGCCGACCGTCCAGTTGTCTGCCGAGTTCAGCCTGCTGACGGTCCAGGCCGCCGACCGAGGGCCCCGCAGATCGATCGCGAGCACATCGGCCAGTCGTGGAAGCAGGCGGATCAGTTGCTCCTCAATGCGCCATGGCGGGTTGAGGATCAACATCCCCGAGCCATGCATCCCGAAGTCGTCGGCTTGCGCCTGCACATCAAGTGAGCAAAGCAGCCCCTCCGGAATGGCCTGCCCAATCCGCTTGAGCAGGTCGTCGGAGCGATCACGTTGTCGCGCCAGTCGTGGGAACCAGAGTGCATACACCCCGGTCGGCCAACGTTGGTGTGCAGCCACCAGGGCATCGGCGACCCGCGTGTATTCGGCAGTCTGCTCGTAGGGCGGGTCGATCAGAGCGAGTCCGCGTGCCGGTTTGGGCGGCACCAGGCCGATCAGGCCTTCCAGTCCGTCGCGCTGGTGGATGCCAATTCTGGGGTCGCCGCGAAGGTGCTGTCGCAAGGCTTGCGCCTCGGTGGGATGAAGCTCCATCAGAAGCAGTCGGTCGTCAGGACGCAGGAGCTGTGCGGCCAGTGCAGGCGAGCCTGGATAGCGTGACAGCCCGCCGTCCGGATTGAGTGCCGCGATCACTCCGAGATAGGGTGCGAGTTCGGCAACGCCTTCTCGCCACTCCGCCAGGCGCTCGCTTGGGCACTCCCCCGGGCGCTCCCCTAGGCAATCCCAAAGCCGGGCAATTCCCTGGCGAAATTCAGCATTCTTCAGCGCCTGCGCGGAGTCGAGATCATAACGTCCGGCGCCGGCATGCGTTTCGATATAGACCAGCGGTTTGGGTTTTGCCAGCAGCGCTTCAAGCAGCAGTGCAACGACGGCATGTTTGAAGACATCGGCATGATTGCCGGCATGAAAGCCGTGGAGATAGCTTAACAGGCCGGCAGTCCCCGGAGCTTAGAGGCGACTGAAACGATCGCTCTAAACCCTGCGGGCTTCCATCATGCGCTCGATGATGGGCTGCAGGATGACTTCCATCGCCATGCCCATCTTGCCGCCCGGAACGACCATCGTATTGCGTCGTGACATGAACGAATCGTGTATCATGGACTGCAGGTAGGGGAAGTCGATCTCCAGCTTCTCGGGATTCTTGAAGCGGATGATGACAAAGCTCTCGTCCGGCGTGGGGATGTCGCGTGCAATGAAGGGGTTGGACGTGTCCACCGTCGCCACACGCTGGAAGTTGATGTCCGTCAGCGAAAACTGGGGCGTGATATGGCGAATGTAGTCCGGCATGCGACGCATGATGGTGTCGACGATCGCCTCGGCGGAGTATCCGCGCTCCAGGTTGTCGCGGAAGATCTTCTGGATCCACTCCAGGTTGATGATCGGTACCACGCCGACACCCAGATCCACGTGCTGGGCGACATTGTCCTCTTCCGTCACGACGAGCCCGTGCAGACCCTCGTAAAAAAGCACGTCGGTGCCTTCGCCGAGATCTTCCCAGGGGGTGAACTGGCCGGCACTGAGCTGGGTGCCGAGTCGTGCGTTGTGATGATCGGCTTCGGAATCGCTGTGGAGATAGTAGCGCTGCTTGCCGGAGCCGCTTTCACCATAGTTGCGGAAGAGTTCTTCAAGGAGATCGAAGCGATTGGCCTCGGGACCGAAGTGGCTGAGATTGCGGTGCTCCTTTGCGGCACTGGCCATCTCTGCCTTCATCTCGACGCGATCGAAGCGATGGAAGCTGTCGCCCTCGATGACGGCGGCTTTGATGCCGTCGCGATAGAAGATGTGCTCGAAGGCGCGCTTGACGGTCGTCGTGCCGGCACCCGAAGAACCGGTGACTGCCACGATCGGATGCTTTTTGGACATAGTCTTCTCCTCGTTCTCTTTCAGATCGTCACGCCGCGTCTGTTTCGGCGGTCATGGGTTCATGCGGGACCGGGCGATCGATTCATGGCCCCAACCGCCATTGGACGCCGCGTAATATACCATGATCGCCGCGTCTCAAAGCGATCCAGACACGGCTGCCACGGCGCGTGACGGCGGCTTCGGGGTGAAGGGAATGAACGGATTAAGCGCCCGTCTCGGGCTTGCGCCTGCTCTGTTGGGAAACCCGGAGTTTCAATCGGCGCTTGTGCGTATCTCGACCTGTCTTCTGGGCGCCCTGTACATCGCCGTGGGCGCAGTGACGGACTACTACCGGGTCGACGTGCCGTACTATCTTGTCCTGTTCGGCATCTACCTGGTGTCCAATGTTGGCTTCCTGGCTAGCGTGGCCCGGCGTCCGGAGTGGCCGGTGCGCGTCTATTTCGGCATCTGCCTGGACGTCGTAGCGATCAGTTTAGCAATCTTCATCACCCGCGAAGCGATCAGCCCCTTTTACCTACTGTATATCCTGGTGTTTATGTCGGCTGGGACGCGCTTCGGCAAGCATCATCTGGTGGTCGCCTCGTCGGTTGCAGTCATTGCCTACAACATCGTTCTGATCGCGCTTGATGAGTGGGGGCGCCACACTTTCGAGGCGACCTTCTTTCTGGCCCTTCTGGTGCTGCTACCCCTGTATCAGTATTCCCTGTTACGCAAGGTCCAGGAAGCGCGCGCGGAGGCGGAGCAGGCCAACCGCGCCAAGGGCGATTTCCTGGCCTTTATGACACATGAGCTGCGTACACCGTTGACCGGTGTCATCGGCATGACCGATCTGCTGAAGGGCACTCGACTGGACGCCGAGCAGATCGACTATGTCGAGGCGATTGCCAGCTCGGCCGATGTCCTCGGGGCACTGATCGGCGACATTCTGGATTTCTCCAAGATCGACGCGCGTCAGCTTGTGCTGGAGCGCATCGCCTTCGATCCCCGCGCCCCGGTGCGTGAGGTCTGCGTCTCGCTAGGCTATCGCGCTCGATCCGCCGGGCTGGATCTGCTCTGCGATGTGGAGCCGGACGTTCCACGGAAGGTCTTCGGCGATACGCTTCGGGTGCGTCAGATCCTCTTTAACCTGGCCGGCAATGCCGTGAAATTCACCGAGGCCGGCCAGATCCTCGTCCGCGTGGGTCTTCGGCCAGCCACGCCGGAGTTAGACCGGCCCCATCTGCTCTTTGAGGTCGTGGATTCCGGAATCGGGATTGCCGAGGACAAACTGCCTCACCTCTTCGAGAGCTTTCGCCAGGCCGACGAGTCGACAACGCGCCGGTTCGGCGGAACCGGACTCGGCACCACGATCGCGCGTGAGCTTACCCTGCTCATGGGTGGCACGATCGGCGTCGAGAGCGTCCAAGGCAAAGGCAGTCGGTTCTGGATCCGTCTGCCGCTGGTCGAGGACATGGCCGGCGGGAGCGTACAGCCTGAGCATCGCCTGCGCGCGCGACAGGTACTGATCCTGGAGCGAAATCCGTCTTCCCGTGCGCTTGCCGTTGCCGCCTTCGAGCGCGTGGGGGCCGGCTGCGTCGCGCTGGCAGGGGCGCATGAACTCGATGACAGCGCGCCTGTGGCGACAGGGGTCGATCTGGCCGTCATTGCCGATCATCCGCAGGGGCTGGACATGAATGCGGCATGGTCGGCAGTTGAGACCTATTGCGGTGGCTCCGTCCCCTGTCTGTTTTTGATCTATCCGGGACGTCGCCCGGAGGTGGCAGCGAGATCCTATCGGTGTCTGACGAAGCCCTGCCTGGCCGATGACCTGATTGCCGCGGCCGAGGCACTGCTTGAGCCGGTCTCGTCGACACCGCGGGCGGCACGATTGGATGGTGTGCAGGCGCCGCCGGTCGGCCTGGCACCCATTCCGGGTGCGGCTGGATGTCGCATCCTGGTTGCGGAGGACAACGAGATTGCGGCGCGGGTGATCACCAGCTTTCTGGGGCGGATGGGCTTTGATCTAACCCGTGTGGCGGATGGCGAGGCGGCCTTGGCCGAGGCATTGACCGGCGGATATGGCATTGCCATTGTGGATCTGCGCATGCCTCGGCTCGACGGGATCGGCTTTGCCCGGCACTATCGGGAGCAGGCGGCGGATCGGCCGCTCCCGATCGTCGCCCTAACCGCCAACGCCTCGGAGGACATCAAGCAGACTTGTCTTGCGGCCGGAATGGATGCCTTCTTGGCCAAGCCGGTTCGACCCGATGAGCTGCGGCGAACGCTGGAAATTGCGCTGGGCGATCGGTGAGCACTCGGCGTCCGTCGACAGCCGTTCGACGTCTGCCGATGACCCTGCCGGTCTGCGCGGTTTGGAATCGAGTCGAGCAGGATTCCTTAGCCCGCAGCCGTCGCCGGTGCGCTGCTCTGCGGCGTCGGCATGGCTGTGCGCTTGGGGGCGCGCGCGCTCACGCGGCGCTTAACTCGCTTGTCGATCACGTTCTTAAGCGCGATCAAGATGCCCAGCCCAATAAAGGCGCCGGGCGGAAGGATCGCGATCAACGCGCCCTGGTAACCGTCGCCAACGCGCATGCTCAGACCACTTGCAGCATCTCCAAGTAACAGATTAGCCTGATAAAAGAGCGTGCCCTGGCCGACGAATTCGCGCAGTCCTCCGAGGGTCACCAGGACCAGAGTGAAACCGATCCCCATGGCGATCGCGTCGAGCAGCGCGCGGTCTGCGCGGTTCTTGGACGCGAACGCCTCGGCGCGGCCGATAATGGCGCAGTTGGTGACGATCAGCGGGATAAAGAGGCCCAGGACAAGATACAGGTCGTAGAAGTATGCCTGAATGCTCAGCTCGACCGCGGTGACGAAGGAGGCGATGACCAGCACGAAGACCGGGAGTCTGACCTCGGGACGCACGAGGTTGCGGATGAGCGAGACCGTTACGTTGGAGAGCATCAGCACCGCGGTCGTCGCCAGACCCATGCCCAGCCCATTGGTCGCGCTTGTGGTGGTCGCGAGCAGGGGGCAGAGCCCGAGTAGTGCAACCAGGGCCTGGTTGTTGTTCCAAAGGCCATCGCCGATGATGCTTCCGTAGGGCTGGGGTGCCGCCATCAGCCTGCACCCTTGGCGATGGCCGGGGCCTCGTCGATCGGTATAAAGAGCGTATCGCCCTGCTGTTGAACGTAAATGAGTGTGTTCTTAACTGCATTGACGATTGCGCGGGGCGTGATGGTCGCTCCGGTGAATTGGTCGAACTCACCCCCGTCGCGTTTGACGGCCCACCCTTCGGGAGTCGGGTTGGATAAGGATTTGCCATCAAAGCCCAAGACCCAATCGGACTTACGCTCTTCGATCTTATCGCCGAGTCCAGGGGTCTCGTGATGGAAAAGAACTCTGACCCCGCCCACGGTCCCATCACGCAAGACCGATACCAGCAATTGGATCGGGCCGGCATAGCCGTCCGGAACCACTGGATCCAGGATGACCGCGACGGCCTCCTTGCCCTGACGTGCCCGATGCACGCGCGTGCGATCGGCGCCCAGCAGCTCGCGCGCGCTGACCTGGATCTGATCCTCCAGCGGGTCGTTGTCGAACCCGCCGTCCGGGATGATCGCTGCAAACTTGCTTTGCATCGCCTCGCGTTGGTTCTCGGCGATCCGCCCGTCCATCAGATGATGGGTGACGGCCACCAGGGCCACGCCGGAGACGGAAAAGGCGCTGAGTACCACGGCAGCGAGGACAATCGGGGCTGTCTTCATTGGTTGGCTCTATCTCTGGTATGTCCGAAGACCCGAGGTTGGGTGTAATGATCGATCGTCGGGGCGGCGATGTTCATCAACAAGACCGCGAAGGCGACGGCGTCCGGATACCCGCCCCAGGTGCGGATCACGAAGACCAGCACACCGATCAAGGCACCGAAGATCAGTTGCCCCGTCCGCGTCGTGCAGGCACTGACCGGGTCGGTTGCAATGAAAAAGGCCCCCAGGATGGCCGCCCCGCTGAACAGATGAAAGGCCGGGAAGGGATGGGTCGTGGGGTCGATCAGCCAGAACATCCCTGCTGCCGCCGCGAGTGCCGCCAGCATCGAGACCGGGATATGCCAGGTGATGATGCGCCGCCAAAGCAGATAGACACCGCCGAGCAGGAACCAGTTCGCGATCCATTCCCAGCCGCGTCCGCCGAAATCGCCCCAGAGCGGACTGCGACGGATCTCCTCGATCACCAGCCCCTGATCCAGCTTGCCGCGCATCGCGTCGAGCGGGGTCGCCGCCGAGATGGCGTCCCAGTCCAGACCGCCCGGCAAGCCGCCGGTGAAGATCAACCGAAGCGACTCGGTGAACGAGAAGGTATGCTCGGTCAGCATGTTGGGCGCCAGCCAGGTGGTCATGGCCACTGGATAGGACACGAGCAGGAAAACGTAGCCGGCCATCGCCGGATTAAAGGGGTTGTAGCCGATTCCGCCATACAACTGCTTCACCAGAACGATGGCGAAGACCATGCCCAGCATCGTCATCCACCAGGGCAGGATCGGCGGGACCGAAATGGCAAAGAGCACGGCTGTGACGACCGCGCTGTAGTCCCCGATCGCCGGTCGGATCGGGCGTCGGCGCAGCAGCAGCATGACCGATGCCTCGGCCGCGACCGCGACCGTTACCGCCAGCGCGATGTTGATCAGGACGCCCCAGCCAAAGAACCAGATCATCGCCAGGACGCCGGGGACCAGTGCGAGCAGGACCTCGAGCATAACCCGGTCGACGCGATTGGGCCGGGGTCCGTGCGGTGACGACAATACTGAGCTGATCATGCTGTTGCGGATCCTTGCCGAGGGTCTGCCTGGACGTCTTCCAAGGTCTCAGCCCTGTTATCTGGGCAAACTTCTGGCCAGGTGTTGTCGCCAAGCCGAAAGGTGGATCCTGTTATCCGGGCATTAAGCCTCATGGGTTTCTTCCGCCTCGGCCTTTGCGGCCTTCTTGGCTGCCGCGCGCTGCCTTGCGGCCTCGATCGCGGCCTTCTTGGGATCCTGCCCGGACTGGCCTGGTCCGGGCGGCGCGTCGAGCGATTCTTTCTTCTGACGCAGCCGACCCTTGCGCTCGCGCTCCTGCCGTTCGATCCGCGCCACCTTGGCCTCGTGCCGCAGGCGCGCCTGCTCGGCCTTGCGTTTTTCCTCCTCGCGGGCCCAGACCTCGTTCTTGGCGTAACGATAGTACTGGACCAGCGGGATATGGCTGGGACAGACCTGCGCACAGCATCCGCATTCGATACAGTCGAACAGGTTGTAATCCTGTACCCGGTCGAGATCCTTCGCGCGGGCATGCCAGTAGAGCTGCTGCGGCAGAAGCTTGGCGGGGCAGACCTCGGCGCAGCGGCCGCAG
>JBGSKP010000143.1:0-4850 GCA_041741175.1 Thiocapsa sp.
GGTGGTCGAGGAGGGTCGGGTTCGGCTCATCCCGGTCGACGGCAATCCCATCCTCCCCTCGGTCGTCGGGATCGCCGACGACGGCGCCCTGTTGGTCGGTCAGAGCGCGCGCAATCAATATATCCTCGCCCCGGAGCGCACCATCCGCTCGGTGAAGCGGCGCATGGGCGAGGACACCGTCATCGAGATGGGCGCCCAACGCTATAGCCCGCAGGAGATCTCGGCGCTCATCCTCGGCCGGCTCAAGCGTGCGGCGGAGTCCGATCTGGGCCAACCGGTGAGCAAGGCGGTCATCACGGTCCCGGCCTACTTCTCCGATGCGCAGCGCCAGGCGACGCGCGACGCGGGTGATCTCGCCGGGCTGGAAGTGGTGCGCATCATCAACGAGCCGACGGCCGCAGCACTCGCCTACGAGGTCGATCATCAAGAGCCCAAGACCATCTTGGTCTACGACCTGGGCGGCGGCACCTTCGACGTCTCGGTCGTGCGTCTCGCCAAGGAGGTGACCGAGGTCCTGTCGAGCCACGGCAACAACCAGCTCGGCGGCGACGACTTCGACGGGAAGATCCTGGATCACCTGGTCGCGCACCTAAAGGAGCAGGGCACGGACCCAAGCGCGAATCGCGTCGCCATGGCGCGCCTGACCCGCGCGGCTGAGACGGCGAAGATCGCGCTCAGCGATGCCCCCTTCGTGCGGATCGATGAGGAATATCTGCTGGAGCAGCAGGGCAAGCCGGTCAATCTGTCCTTTGAGCTGTCGCGCGCGGACTACGAGGCGATGATCGAGCCCTTCATTGACGAGACCATGGACGCGGTGCATACCGCGCTCGAAGGGGCAGGTCTGGGGATCGGCGATCTCAGCGAGGTCCTGCTGGTCGGTGGCGCAACCCGCACCCCCCTGGTCCAGCAGCGTCTGGAGGAGCTGCTCCGGATGCAGCCACGCAGCGAGGTCGACCCGGATCTGTGCGTGGCGAGCGGTGCGGCCATCCAGGCAGCAGTCATCGGCGGCCAGCGCGTCTCGCGTGTGCTGGTCGATGTGACGCCCTATACCTTCGGGACCAGCGCGCTCGGCGAGCTCAACGGCGAGTTCTACCCGTTCGTCTATATCCCGCTGATCCGCAAGAACACCCCGATTCCGGTGACCAAGAGCGATGCCTTCTCCACCATCGAAGACGGTCAGTCCGCGATCGACGTGCGGGTCTACCAGGGCGAGGATCCGGACGCGCTCAACAACACCGAGATCGGCGCCTTTCGGATCGAAGGACTCAGCTATGTCCCGGCCGGCAACGTCATCGTTACCACCTTCTCGCTCGACGTGAACGGCATCCTCAAGGTGACCTCGCGCGAGAAAAGCACGGGCCTTGAGCAGCGCATTACCATCGACAACGCCACCGCGCGGTTCGAGCAGGACGACATGGCTGCGGCGCGCGCCCGCATCGGCGCACTGATCGAGGGCGATTTCAGCGCGAATGTACCCGATGGGGCGCCCGACGCAGCACAGAGCGTCGGGGCGAGTGCCGAGCGGCGTGATAGCGTTCAGGCCAACGCGCTGATCGAAAAAGCTGAACGCCTGATGGAAACGGCCAATTCCGAAGACCGGGAAGATCTGGTGAACTTGATCGAAACCGTCCGCGACGCCTTGGCGGCACATGAGGATCTCGCCATTCACGAGGCGATGGACGCCTTATCCGATCTGATCTTCTATCTGGAATCCTGAAGCGGCCACGGCGAGGCGACCGACCACCATGGAGCGCTGTCCCACCTGTCGTGCCCGGCTGGATGGCTCGGATCAGTGCCGCCGCTGCGGCCTGGAGCTGACTCTGCTGCAGGCGGTTGAACAGGCCGGCGATGCGGTGATTGCGCGTGCGATCGACCGGCTTGCCGATGGTGATCAAGCCGGGGCCGTTCGGGATCTAGAGCAGGCCAGGCGCTTATCCGGAGATCCGCTTGTGCCCGTCCTGCTCGCCTTCGCCAGGACGCAACCGCGCAGAGAGACGATTCCCGATAGTCTCCTGCGGGGGGGCGACCAGTCCGATCATTCACTTTAGAGCCGTCGGCATGGCGGCATGGCGGCATGGCGGCATGGGGATGCCGACGGTTGCCCGCCTCATGCCGCAGCCGTGCGCGGCCCGGTCTTAGAGCGTTGGCTTGGGCGTCTCCGCTGTCTCCACCGGCAGCAGCGGGTATTCGACCCTGGGTTGCTCGCCGGTGAGGCTGCGCAGGAACTCGGCGATCAGGGTGGACTCCTCCGAGTTCAGCGTGGCGCCGAGTTGGGCGGTGCCCATGACGTCGACGGCCTGCTCCAGATCCCAGACCTGACCGGAGTGAAAGTAGGGTGCCGTCAGGGCGATGTTGCGCAGCGGCCCGGCGCGGAAGACATACTCATCGCTTGCAGTCTTGGTCACCAGGAAGCGACCCTTGTCGTTGGGTGGCAGGATGTCCGCGCCCGGCTTCTTGATCAGGCCGAACGGGAAATAATCCTGGCCACCGAGGTTCACCCCGGTATGACAGGAGGGACAGCCTTTCTCGATGTACTGGGTGAGTCCGGCCTTCTGGCTATCGGTCATGGCCGAATCATCGCCTTCCAGCCAGCGATCGAAGGGGGCGCCGGGCGTCACCAATGTCACCTCGAACGCCTCGATGGCCTTTGCAGTGTTATCGAAAGTGACCGGATCGGCTTCGCCCGGAAAGGCTTCGGCGAAGAGTGCGACATATTCGGGCATGCTCTTCAGCGTGGCGACCACCTGCTCAGGCTGATTGGCCATCTCTACCCCGGCCTGGATCGGCCCCTTCGCCTGGGCCTTGAGATCCTCGGCACGGCCGTCCCAGAACTGGGCCTTGTTGAAGACGGCGTTCAGCACCGTCGGCGAATTCCGCGGGCCCTTTTGCCAGCCATGTCCCACCGAGGCGGACATGTTGTCGTCGCCGCCGGTGCCCAGGTTGTGACAGGTGTTGCAACTGATGACGCCGCTGGCGGACAGGCGCGGGTCGAAGAACAGCATCTTGCCCAGCTCGATCTTCACGGGCGTGATCGGGTTGTCGGTCACCTCTGCGAGACCTGTGGGGATCGGCTCAAGGCCGGCCGATCTGGCCAGCTCACGCAGATCGGCATCGCTCGCGGCGGCTGTGCCGGCGCATAGGGTGAGCGCGATCGCGGATGCAAGTAGCTTTTTTGTCATCGGATTACTGCCTCTACCGTGGTGTGGGTGGTGAGATTGAGGGTCGGGTGACGTCAATCCGACGCCGGAATAAACTCGAACACTCCGAACAAACATCCAGTGTGGGCCCAAACGAAGCATAGTCGTGCGCCAAGAGTCGAACAAGGCCACCCCGAACCCCGAACCCCGAACCCCGAACCCCGCCATGACATTACAACAGGCCCTCTCCCTCTTGACCGCCGAGCAACTCAAAAAGCGTCGCACTCTGTTGTCGAGCGCTAACCGCTCGACTCGCAAAGCGGACATGGTCGAGGCGATCGCTAATGAGCTCCTGTTGGCAGACCTGATGCCCTATTGGGCGCAGTTCTCCGAGCTTGAGCGCAGCGCCGTTGCCGAGAGCGTCCATCGCTGGGGCGGGTGCTTCGATCGCGCCGGCTTCAAGGCAAGGTACGGCTCGCTTCCGCATGCCTTCGAGCCGCCGGCTTATCGGTATTATGGACATGAGCGCGAGCGGCAGGAGCCGCGTTCGCTGCTCCCGCTGTTTTTCTACGACGGCTCGATCCCCGAGGATCTGTGTCGGCGGTTGCTGTCGGTTGCGCCGGTGCCGCCGCCGCTTGAGATCGAATCGTTCGCCGACGAGGAGCTGCCTGCGGCCATTGCCCCGGCGCCCCACCCGGATCCGGACGAAGACGCCCCGGAGCCGCTGCGGCGCCTCTGCACCGAGACCATGATCCATCACGACCTGCCCTGCGTGCTCGATCTGATCGGCCAGGGCCGCATTACGGTCGGTGCCAAGACCGGTCTGCCGAGCAGTGCCGCGATGGCGAGTCTGGAGACGGTCCTGCTCGGCGTTGACTGGTACGGCCCGGAGGATGATCTGGATCAACCGCGCTGGGCCGGCGGTCCGATCCGGCCCATCCGCCCCTTTGCCTGGCCGCTCCTGCTTCAGACCGGTGCACTGGCGAAGGTCGACGGCAGCAAGCTGATCCTGACCGCGCGCGGCAACAAGGCGCTGTCTCAGCCGGTCGAGGAGGTGGTCGCGCACCTGTACGCGCGCTGGCAACAGAAAGGCTCGCCCGATGAGCTGCGCCGTATTGATCTGATCAAGGGTCAGACGGCAAAAGGTGTGCGATTCACCCCAACGTCTGACCGGCGACAGGTCATCGGCGAGGCGCTGCGGGACTGTTGTCCGCCTGACCGTTGGGTGAGCATCGATGAGTTCTTTCGCCAGATGCAGTTCCGTGGGCATCGCTTCGAGGTCACCGAGAACGCCTGCGGGCTTTATTTCGCCGATCAACACTACGGCAGTTTGGGGTTCAACGGCGCGGACGGCTTCGAGATCCTTCAGGCTCGCTACATCCTTGCGTATCTCTTCGAGTATCTCGCGACACTCGGGATGATCGATGTCGCCTACACCTTGCCCTATGAGGCGAGGCCGGATTACGGTGACGCTTGGGGGACCGATGAGTTTTCCTTCCTGAGTCGTTACGACGGACTCAGATATATCCGGCTCAATGCGCTTGGCGCCTATTGTCTGGGGCTCGCCACGACCTATGAGGCCGTGCTGGAGAAGCGAGCGCCGCTCTGCGCGATCGGGGCCGATCTGGTGCTGACCCTGAAGCGCGAGCCGGAACCGGCGGAGCGGATGGTGCTGGAGCGGATCGCCGAGCCTCTCTCGGCGGCGCTCTGGCA